>JBDSGI010000678.1:0-8280 GCA_039919035.1 Opitutaceae bacterium | reverse complement strand
GCCTCGGCTTTTTCGGCCAAGGCGTGCTGCGCCTGCTTCACGAGGCCACTAAAGGCGACTTCGTCGTGAATCGCGAGGTCGCTCAGCACCTTGCGGTCGAGTTCGATCTTCGCGGCGGCGAGGCCTTCGATGAAGCGGCTGTAGGTGATGCCGGCGTTGCGGCACGCGGCGTTAAGGCGCACGATCCAGAGGGAGCGGCGGTCGCCCTTCTTTTTCTTGCGGGCGGCGTAGGCATACTGCCACGCGTGCTGGACGGCTTCCTTCGCGTAGCGGAAGAGGCGCGATTTATTGCCGAAATAGCCCTTGGCGTATTTCAGCACTTTCTTGCGGCGCTTGCGCGACGCGGGTGAGTTTGTTGCACGAGCCATGTTAGTGGGTTCCTTTGGTAGGTTAGTCGTCGGCAGGTCGGCTTAGTTCACCCGCCGGACGAAGTTTGGGTTGATGCCCGATTAGTCGCTAATGAATTAGAGACCGAACGGCAGGGCGCGCTTCAGCGGCTTGGCATGGCCTTCGGCCACCAGTTTGTCGCGAGAGGCACGGCGCTTTTGCTTCGTGCTTTTCGCTCCCAACAGGTGTCGAAAACCAGGCGTCCGACGGATGAGCTTGCCCCGAGCGGATAGTTTGAACCGCTTGGCAATGGACTTCTTGGTCTTTTGCATGGAGAACGGTCGAAAACAGAGATCCCCCTACCCCTTGGCAAGGTTTTTGTCCGAGTTTCCTGCGGATTGGCTGTCTTGAGAGAAGGCGGCCGAACAGGGAGTCATCCAATTTAGACCTCGGGGAGCACACCGCTTGGAAAAAATCGGGCCGCAACCCAATGCTCGGTCACTCCTTCGCCGCTTTGCGCTTTCCACGCTTGGGCTCGGCGACCGGGGTGGCCGGGGCACCGAGGTCGGCGCGCAGGTCTTCGAGAATGCGGGGGATGTAGGCCGCGTAGCGCAGGTCGGGACTCGGACCGGACGCGGGGAGCGCGAGAATCGCGGCCCGGGCGCCGGTAATTTTGCCGAGGCCGAGCGATTCGAGGGCGTGCAGCGCGGCGAGCGCGGTAAAGACGTCGTTCTTGCCCCAGTCGGCGAGGCCGGTGAGCACCGGTAGCGCGGCGGCGAGATCCGCCGCGTTGCCGAACTGGCCGAGGGCTTCGGCGGCTGCGATGCGGACGAACGGCGAAGCATCGACCAAGGCCGACGTGAGAACGGCGTGTGATGCGCCGACAGCGGTGGCCCCGCGCATGCGCAGGCCCATGACGCCCCAATAGCGGACGGCGCTGTCGGAGTCGGTGGCGAGTTTCACAAGCGCCGGCGTGGCCTCAGGCTTCAGCGAAGAGGCTAGTTCGGCGGCGGCGAAGACGCGCTCGTAGGGATACTTCGCGTCGTCGTGCCCGAAGTCGTAGGGCGCGAGCGCGCCGGCGCGCGTGAGGCGTTCGCCCTCGGGAATGAAGCCAAGATCGCGAATGCGGCGGGAGTGCGCCTGCTGGGCGGCGCGGAGTTTTTCGAGCGTGGCGCGGTGCGCGGACGACGCAGCGAGGTTGTTCACCTCGTCGGGATCGGACGAGAGGTCGTAGAGTTCCTCGGGCGCTTTCGGAGTGTCCCAGAAGATGCGCTGAGCGGGCGTGGCCTTACCCTCGTCGTAGAGTTTTTTCCAGGCGGCGGTGGTCGGCGTCTTGAACTGAGTGGAGACGTGCTGGCCCTGCGAGAGGTGCGGAAGGTAATTGCGCAGATAAACGAAGCGTCCGTCGGTAACGCTACGCACGAGATCGTAGCGCTCATCCATGCGCCCGCGAAAGCCGTAGATAAACGGCTGGGCGGGGGCGATAAACTTACCGAGGAAGGCATAGCCCTGCATCCACGCAGGTGGCGCGATGCCCGCGAGGCTGCACATCGTGGGCGCAAAATCAGCGAAGCTTACGAGACGCTCGGTCGTGCCGCCTGCGCGGTAATCGGCGGGACGCAGGTTTTTGAATTTTTCCGGAATGCGCACGAGCAGCGGCACGTGGAGTCCGGAGTTGGAAGGCCAGCGCTTGCTGCGCGGCAGGCCGCTGCCGTGGTCGGCCCAGTAGAATACAATCGTGTCGGCGGCGAGCCCGTCGGCGTCGAGTTGCGCCAGGATCGCACCGGCGTCGGCATCGGCGGCTGTCACGCTGTCGTAGAAGAGCGCCCAGTCGCGCCGGACCTCGGGGGTGTCGGGATGGTAGGCGGGCACACGGACCTTGGCGGGATCATGTATGGGCGTGACGCCGGGCTTCACCGTCTGGCTCTCGTGACTCTTGGTGGAGTTGAAGACGGAAAAGAACGGCGTGCCAGCGGAGCGGTTGCGCCAGTGGGCTTGGTTGGACGAGTCGTTCCACACGGCGGCGGTCTTCGTGAGGTTGTAGTCCTCCTTCGAGTGGTTGGACGTGTAGTAACCGGCCTCGCGCAGGAGTTGAGGAAACATTTTCTGGCCCGCCGGGTAAGCGACCATACTGCGCATGTGGTCACCGCCGGAGGAGGGACCGTGGAGACCGGAGATAATCGTGGTGCGCGTGGGTGCGCAGACGGGCGCGGCGGCCCAAGCGTGCGTGTAGCGCAAGGCGCCTTGGGCGAAGCGGTCAATGTTGGGCGTGGTCGCGTAGGCGTCGCCGTAACAACCCATCTGCGTGCCGTGGTCTTCGCTGGAGATCCAGAGGATGTTGGGGCGATCGGCGGCGAGGGCGGCGGCGGCCAAGAGAAATGTGAGAGCGAGCAAGCGATGCATGAGAGATGAGACGGCGCGCAACCGTCACGGATGTTCAGAATTTTCCGCGCACGCCGATGGTCCACGACGCGCCGTAGTGGTTGATCGCGCGGAGGAGGCCGGGGGTGTTGGAGTAAGTGGCGATGGGACCGTTGAGGATGTTGCGGCCCGAGATGGTCACTTCGTAGGTGCGGTTGAGGCGGTAGCCACCGCTGAAGTCGAACAGCAGGCGCTCGTATTGCCAGAGTTCCTCGGTCGCGCTGGAGGAGTTGAAGCGCGGCGCGGACCAAGTGCAGCGGAGCTGAGCATTGAACTTGTTGTTGCCATAGCGAATGCCGCCGTTGGCGGATTTGGGCACGTGGTTGGGCACCTGCGAGTCCGCTTTGGTGCGCGTGACGGAGCCGAAGACGCTAAAGCCGCTCAAGGCGCGCGGCAGAAACACGAGCTGCTGGGAATACTCGATCTCGACGCCATCGATGCGCCGCGTGCCGGGCGCACTTTCAGGGCGGAGAAACCGGTAGCCGGCGAACTCGGGGTCGCCCTCGTAGCCGGCTTCAGCGGCGGTGATGGTGCGGACGCCGGAGCCCATGTTTTCGACGAAGAGGCGAAAGCCCGAGATGCTGATGGTGCCGGCGGGCTCGATGTAATACTGGATGCCGGCGAAATATTTGTCGGAGGTCTCGGGCTTCAAATCGGGATTGGGCACCCGCACGGTCTGCGCCGCCTCGTCGATGGTGATGGTGCCGGTGAGGTTGTTGTAACCCGGCCGCGAGATCGACTGGCTGCCGGCGATCTGCAGGTTGAGGTTTTCCGAGAGCGCCCACTTCGCCCCGCCGCTGAGGAAGGTGTTGCCATAGCTGCCGTAGGTGCTGTGCCGAAGGCCGTAGCCGTATTGATAGTCGGTGAAGTCGAGCGTGCCGGGGGTGTAGCCGGCGCGCTGCACGACGGCGGCGGGGAGCACGTCCTGAGTGCGGCCAATCGTGCGCGTGCGTTCGTGACGCACGCCGAGGTTGAGGCGGAGCGCGCGCCAGCGGGTGTTGGCCTCGAAATAACCGGAGTCGATCTGCTCTTTCAACGCCCGGGCGGAGTAGAGCTCGTTGATACGGTTGGCGGTGAGGCTCGGCGTGAAGTAGCTGGGATTGGAGATGAACAGGTCGCGCGTGGCGTAGGGATCGGTGAGCGGGATGCCGATGGTGCCGATGTTGCCGCCGACGCGAGCGTCGTAGGGCAGCAGATTCGTCGTGGGCAGAATGGTGGTCGGCGCGATGATGGAGCGGGCGGCGCCGACGTAGGTCCACTGCAACGCGCCGTTTTTCTCCAGATCGTAGACGGCGAGTTTCGTTTTCCCACCGACGCCGAATTGGATCGGAACGCCGGCGATCGTGACGGTTTTCTTGGCGTCGAGGTAGCCGATCCAGAGCTGATTGGTGGCGGCCTGCGGCGTGGCGGAGACGTTGTTGGTGTAGCCGGCTTCGCCGCGGTTATAGCTGGCGGGATCGTTCCACGGGAGACCGCTCAGCTGGGTCATGTTCCAGTCGGTATCGGTCGGGCTGCTGCGCGTGCCGCGCCAGCTCATGCGCGTCAGCCGGTGCGTGACGGCCTGGAAGTAGCCTTCGGTGATTTGCTCGTAGGCGGTGCGGCTGCGCGAGTAACCACCGCCGAGGTTGAGGCTGAAGTCACCGCGTTTGTAGTCGATGCGCGGGGTGTAGGTGAGCGTGGAGTTAAGCTTGTTGCGGCGCGACGTGGTGTATTGCACGCGGGTGTTGGCGTTGGCCGTGGCGGCAGCGGTAATATCGGTGACGGTGGAGGCGGCGGAAACCTGCGCGGGATTCACGAAGAAGGCGATCTGGCGGAGATTGGTGCCGTCGTTGAAGTGCGAGCCGGCGGTCCGAAGGGAAAACGAGAGATACGGCGAAAACTTATAATCCGTCGTGAGCGTGACGGACCCGCGGGTGGTGAGTTTGGGCGCATCGCGAAACGCGATCTGGCTGATCGAGGGGCCGCGCCCGGGATCGGCGTAGTTGTAGGTATGCGTGACGCCCGACTGCTCGGTGGCGAGAGTGTTGGCGCCAAGGGAGAGCGCGACGCCGAATTTCTTTTTGAAAGCCTCGGCGTAGGTGAAGACGAAGCTTGGGCGGACCTTGTAGTCGTTGACGTTGTAGGGTCCGGGCGTGCGCTTGTAGCCCCAAGAGTATTCGTTACCGGAAAGGCCGAGGGTCGTGGTGATCTCGCGGCTCTTGCGGTCGAAGGCGGAGCGGCTGCGCATGTTGATGCGGCCGGCGGGCGAATCGGCGTCCATGCTCGCGGTCGTGGTCCGGTTGATCTCGATGGAATCGGTGCCGACGATGCTCGACTGCTCAAACTCGAACTGGCGCGAGTCGCCGCCAAACGACGCCGACGGCGCGCTGGCCATCGTCATGCCGTCGATGCTCACCGAGGCGTAGCGCGGCTCAAGGCCGCCGATGCGGGCAGCCCGCGCGTCGGAATCGACGTAGTCCATCACCACGCCGGGAAGATACTTGATGAACTCCCCGACGGTGCCGCCGGTGAGGTCGCCGAAGTTATCGGCGGAGACGACGCTCTTCACATTGATGGCGGCGCGCTGTTCCATGATGGCCTTGGCGTTGCCCTCGCGTTCGGTCGACACCGTGAAGGCCTCAAGCTTGACGATGGCGTCGCCGCGGCCTTTCGCGCCGGGGGCGAGGCCGGCGGGAGTGAGGTCGAAATCACGCGTCGCCGTCTGCCCCGCGCCCACCGTGAGGCGCGCCGGCGCCGCCTCGTAGCCGGTGTAGAGGATGCGCAGCGTGACCTCGCCGGCGGGCACGCCCGTGATGGAAAAGGACCCGTCGTCCGCGGAATACGTGACGAGGCTGGTGCCCGTGATCGAAAGCTCGGCGTTGCGCACGTATTCCTGCGTGGCCGGATTAAACACGCGGCCGACGATGGAACCCGTGCCAGCAGCCGATGCGGCCCGCACATCCGGGAGACCGCCCAACGAAAAGACCACGACGAGCGCGGCGAGGAGACGAATCGCGTTCTGACGGAGGCCGGAGGGAACGACGCAGAACACAATAGAGCGTGGGGTTTTCATAGAGGAATCGGGCTAGGATTTTGAAACCTGAGGCGACCGCAACGCGACGCATCAGACCTGCGACCATGGGTCGCAGGCGGAGAAACTAAAAAACGAGCGGCGCGAATCGCAGCGATCTCGCGGCGCGGGCAAACTCAAAACTTGACCTTGGAGAGATAAGCCAGGCTCTGTGGAATTTGCGCCTCGGAGGTCGGTGACTCGTCCTCGATGAAGTAGTATTTCACGCCGGCCTTCTTCGCGGCGGCGAGGATGGCGGGCCAGTTCATCTGGCCGGTGCCGATGACGACGTCGTTGGAGACGTCCGTCTTGCCGACGAGCGAACCGGTAGGGACGCCTTTCTTGAGGTCCTTCAGGTGGATCAATTTCCAGCGGTCAGGATATTTATTGAGCAGCTTCACCGGATCTTGGCCGGGGAAGACGACCCAGCAAATGTCCATCTGGAAACTCACAAGCTTGGGATCGGTTTCCTGGATGAGGAGGTCCATCAGCGTGCCGTCGCCATGCGGCTGAAACTCAAAGCCGTGGCAGTGGTAGAAAAACTTCAGCCCGTGCTTCGCGAGGACCGCGCCGGCTTGGTTGAACACCGCCGCAATCTCGCGCGCCTGCTTTTCGTCAAGGTCGCCCTTGTGGTCGGCCCACGCGCAGCCGGCGTATTCGAGCCCGAGCGCCTTGGCCTCGAGCGCGACCGCTTCGGGGTTCTCCTTGAATTTCTTGTAGGGGAAGTGGCCGCTGACGGCCTTGATGCCGCGATCAGCGAGTTGCTGCACCAGCTGATCGGGCGTGAGGTTGTAGGTGCCGGCGAGTTCGGCGTATTTGATGCCGAAGCCCTTCACGGTATCGAGCGTCTTGGGCACGCCGTTGGCCGTGAACTGAGCGCGCAGGCTGTAGAGCTGGAGGCCGACCGGGCCTTTAAACGAAGCGCCGGTGCCGACATCGGCGGCGATGGCGCCGGCCGCAAACGCGAGTGGCAGAAGAACGAGGGAGCGAAGGAGTTTTTTCATGGAGGCGAGGAACTAGGTGAGAAGATTTCTTAACGCACGGGAAAGCCGCTCACTTCTTGGCCGCGGGGGTGGCGGTCGGCTCGGTGAGTTTACATGACTGCCAGGCGAGAAAACGCCACACGCCTTTTTCGAGGCGATAGGCCGCGAGCACGCTGAGGTGGAGTTCATTATACGGTGCCGCCTTGCCGAGCTGCACCCGGCAGCGCGCCGTCATCAGCACGAGGCCGGGCGCGACCTCGCGAAAATCGCGCTGCTCGTAAGTCACGGAATGATAGACCGACTTACCTGCCGCAATCGCGGGCGCAAACGTGGCCTTGGTGTCCACCTTGCCGTTGGAATGGACGTAAATGAGATCATCGGAAAACGTCGCATCGAGCTTCGCCACATCGGCAGACACCATGGCGGCGACGCGCGCATCATCCGCCGCGCGCCACGCCGCGGCGGGATCACTCGCCGCACGAAGCGGGGAAAGCGAGAGGGCAAGGACGGCAAAGGCTAGGAAGTGGGATTTCATGGGGAGGAGAGAGCAGAGCGAAACGGGAGATGGTGGCAGGGTAAAGGGTGAAGGTGGCGAAGAGGACGGAAGCTGGAAGAAACCCGCCTCCCTGCCCTGCTCGCAGAACTACGAGGTAATCTCTCGATTTGGCTTTTTGGCTGTCATTGCGAAGAGCCCAGAGACGAAGCAATCCAGCTGACATTCTAGCTGGATTGCGGCGTCGGGCTCGCAATGACAAACCAAACTGAGACACTACCGACAACGGCCTTGCGCAGAATTCGACCCCAGCCTGACATCCGGTCATGAACTCGACTCGAAAATGAGTCTCTCTCAACTGCAATTGCGCACCCTTCGGGTTGAGGATGAAGTGTCGTTCCGAAACGCCGTAGCGGAATTCGCCCGCGACACGCCGCCGTGGTTGTTCGTGTTTGATTTCAGCGAAAGCACTGTGTTCACCGAATTCCTCGGCCATTTGGAACGGTCGTCACGAGGCATAGATGTGCCGGCTCACTTCGTGCCCTACACTTACCTTGCCGGAGTCGTGGACGGCGAGGTGGTCGGCCGCCTCATGCTCCGCCACACGCTCAACGCGAATCTCGCGAAAATCGGCGGCCACATCGGCTACGGCGTCATACCCTCGCAACGCCGCCGCGGCTACGCGACCGCGATGCTGCGCCAAGCGCTCCCCCTTTGCGCCGCCCGCGGCATCCGACGAGCCTTGATCACCTGCGACGAGCACAACACTGGATCGCGAAAAACGATCGAGGCGTGCGGCGGAATATTTGAAGGATTCATCGACGACCCGGAGTCCAATAATCGGAAACGGCGCTACTGGGTGGAGACGGATGCGAACCACGTCTCGCCGACGAAATTCTATCAGTGAACCTCCCTCATCCAAACAACTTCGTCACCGCCTTCGCCTTCACCAGCTCGCGGGGTTGGTTGAGGTGGTTGTAAACGATGGTGTCGGGGTCGATGCCGAA
>JBDSGI010000677.1:0-5632 GCA_039919035.1 Opitutaceae bacterium | reverse complement strand
CAGTCGCAGCAGCTCACCGTGGAGCTGCAATCGCAGCAGAAGGAGCTGCAGCAGACGAACGAGGAACTCGGCACCAAGGCGCGCCAGCTGGCCGAGCAGAATGCCGAGGTCGAGCGCAAGAATCGGGAGGTCGAGCAGGCGCGCCGCGCCCTCGAGGAGCAGGCGGCCGAACTGGCGCTCACCTCAAAATTCAAATCGGAATTCCTCGCCAACATGTCGCACGAGCTGCGCACCCCGCTCAACTCCGTGCTCATCCTCGGCCAGCAGCTCGCCGATAACAGCACCGGCAATCTCACGGCGAAACAGGTCGAGTTCGCCCGCAACATCCACTCGTCGGGCTCGGATTTGCTCAACCTCATCACCGATATCCTCGACCTGACGAAGATCGAGTCGGGCACGGTGACGGTCGAGGCGGAGGAGATCGATTTCACGTCGCTGCGCGATTCGGTCGAGCGCAATTTCCGCCACTTCGCCGATTCGAAGAACCTGCCGTTCAATATCGATTTTTCCCCGCAGCTCCCGCAGAAAATCACGACCGACTCCAAGCGCCTGCAGCAAATCTTGAAAAACCTGCTCTCGAATGCGTTCAAGTTCACCAGCGCGGGCCAGGTCGCCGTCAAGGTGAAGGTCGCCGAGGCCGGCTGGACGCCGGGGCATTCCATGCTGAGCCGCGCGCGCACGGTGGTGGAGTTCGCGATCAGTGACACCGGCATCGGCATCGCGCCCGAGAAACAGAAGCTGATCTTCGAGGCGTTCCAGCAGGCCGACGCCGGCACCAGCCGCAAATACGGCGGCACCGGCCTCGGCCTCTCCATCTCCCGCGAGCTCGCGGCGCTGCTCGGCGGTGAAATCCGGCTGAACAGCGTGCTCGGGCAGGGCAGCACCTTCACCCTTTTCCTGCCGCTGGAATACATCGAACAAACCTCCGACCGCCTCCGCGCCGCCGCGCCCGCCGGCGCCGTGCCGATGCGAATGCCGGCGATGCGCGAGGAAACGATTGCCGATGATCGCGACCAGATTCAGCCCGGCGACCGCAGCCTGCTCATCGTCGAGGATGACCCGCACTACGCGCGCGTGCTCCTCGGGCTGGCGCGCGACAAAGGCTTCAAGGGCCTCGTCGCCACGCGGGGTGCCACCGCGCTCACCCTCGCCCGGCAATACCAGCCGACCGCGATCACGCTCGATATTTTCCTGCCCGACATGCTCGGGTGGACCGTATTGAACAACCTGAAGCTCAGCCCGGCGACCCGGCATATCCCGGTGCAGATTATCTCGGTGGACGAGGAGCGCTCCCATGCGCTGGCGCGCGGCGCGTTCTCCTCCACCGCGAAACCCGCCACGACCGAGGGGCTCGACGTGTGCTTCGACCGCATCACGAAGTTCCTTGAGCCGCACACGAAGCGCCTCCTCGTGGTGGAGGACAACGCCATCGAGAGCCAGAGCATCGTCGCCCTGCTCAGTCACGACGACATTGAGATCGCCACCGCCGCCACGGGCGCCGAAGCCATGGACAAGCTGCTCGACCGGCCGTTCGACTGTTGCGTGCTCGACCTGCGCCTGCCCGACATGAGCGGTTTCGAGCTGCTGGAAAAGGTCCAGGGGGAGCCGTCGTTGCGCGAAATTCCCATCGTGGTATTCACCGGCAAGGATCTGACGGCGGAGGAGGACCAGCAGCTGCGCAAGGTCGCGAAGAGCGTGCTCGTGAAAGACGTGCAATCACCGGAGCGCCTCTTCGATGAGACCGCCCTCTTCCTGCACCGCGTCGTCGCCGACCTGCCGCCTTCGCAGCAAAAAATGCTCGATCGACTGCACGCCTCGAGCGAGGTCCTGCGGGACAAGACCGTGCTCGTGGTCGATGACGACGCGCGAAACATCTTCGCCCTCACGACCATGCTCGAAAACGTGGAGATGAAGGTTGTCAGCGCGACCAACGGCCGCCAGGCGATCGAAATGGTGCAGGGCCAGCCCGATATCGGAGTCGTGCTGATGGATATCATGATGCCGGAGATGGACGGTTATCAGACCATGCAGGAAATCCGCCGCGATGCGCGCTTCAGCGCCCTACCGATTCTCGCTCTCACCGCGAAGGCGATGAAGGGGGACCGGGAGAAATGCCTCGCCGCCGGCGCGTCGGACTATATCGCAAAACCTGTGAACACGAACGAACTGCTTTCGTTGCTGCGCGTCTGGCTGTATCGCTAGGGCGTGTTTTTAAAATGCCCTGCCCACGAGATCTGGTTAGGCTAGTTCAGCTCGCTCGCGAGCGTGCGCTGGCCTGCTCAAAAAACGTCGGTGGAAAAACCGCATGAGCCCCGCCGCGTCATGAACGAGCCGCCCATCCCGCCCTCTCCCGCGGACAGTGTCGTCAACATCCTGCTCGTGGATGACGAGCCGCGGAACTTGGATGTGCTGGAGGCGGCCCTGCAGGCGCCCGGCTACAATCTCGTGCGCGCGCCCAACGCCGAGCGGGCGCTCCTGCTGCTGCTTGAGGGTGAGTTCGCCGCCATCGTGCTCGACATCCAGATGCCCACGATGAGCGGCATCGAGCTGGCGAACCTCATCAAGCAGCGCCGGCGCACCCAGCATATCCCGATCATTTTTCTCACGGCGTATTACCTCGGCGACAAGGACGTGCTGGAGGGCTACGAGATCGGCGCGGTCGATTACCTCACCAAGCCGATCAACCCGCAGATCCTGCGCTCGAAGATCGCGGTGTTCGTCGATCTGTTTCGGAAAAGCGGGGCCCTCGCGCGGATGAACGAGGCGCTCGAGGCGGAAGTCGACCAGCGCAAGCAGGCCGAGGCGTCCCTGCGCTCGATGAACTCCGAGCTGGAACGGCGCGTGCAGGCCCGCACCGCCGATCTCGTGCGGGTGAACGAGGAATTGAGCGCGCGGGCCCGGGCGCTTTGGGCCAGCGAGGCGCAGCTCCGGCTCGTGACCGATCACGCGCCGGTATACATCACGCAACTCGACCGCTACCATCGGTTCAAATTCGTCAACCGCACCTACGCGCGGAGTTTCGGCGTCGAGCCGGAGCAGCTGGTGGGAAAGCATTTCGCGGAGGTGATGGGCGACGGCCCCTACCAGACGATCCAACCGCACATCGAGGCGGCGCTGGAGGGCTCGCGGGTGGAGTTCGAGGCCGAGGTGCCGTTCGCGGGCCTGGGGGCGCGCTGGGTATATGTCATTCACGAACCGGAGCGCACGCCCGAGGGCGAGGTCATCGGCCTCGTGGCGGTCGTGACCGACATCACCGACCGCAAACAGGCCGAGCTGGAAGTCGCGCTCGCACGGGACAAGGCGCTGGCAGCCTCCCTCGCCAAGGACAATTTCCTCGCCCGGCTCTCGCACGAGCTGCGCACGCCGCTCAGCCCCGTGCTGCTCATCGCCAGCGAAGCCACCGCCAACCTCGCGCTCCCGGCGGCGGTGCGGGCCGATTTCGAGACGATCGCGCAGCACGTCATGCTGGAGGCCCGGCTGATCGACGACCTGCTGGACCTGACCGCGATCGCGCGCAGTAAGATCACGCTGAAGACGAAGCCCGTGCCGGTTCACGCCCTGCTGCACGATTCGCTCGGCATGCTGCGGCAGGATTTCACGCAGAAAAATCTCCGGCTCGTGCTGAAGCTGGACGCGGCGCGCCATACGATCCTCGGCGACGACACCCGCTTAAAGCAGATCTTTTGGAACGTGCTTCGAAACGCGGTAAAGTTCACGCCGGCGGCGGGTGAAATCACGATCGAGACGGCAACCGATCCCGCGACGGATCGGCTGGTCGTGAAGGTGACCGACACCGGTATCGGGATGACGGCCCACGAGCTTTCCCGGATTTTCTCCGAGTTCTCCCAGGGTGACCACGCCGCCCTGCGGGGCGGCGGGCAGTTTGGCGGACTGGGTCTTGGCCTGGTGATTGCCCAGACCCTGGTGCGGCTGCACTCCGGCACGATCCAGGCCACCAGCCCCGGCCGCGATCAGGGCTCGGTCTTTGTCTTCGAATTCCCGCTGTCGGCGGAGTCGGCGGTGGCGGTGGAGAAACCAGAGTCGGACAACGGGGGGGCGGCACCGCGAAACCTGGCGCACGGGCTGCGCATCCTGCTCGTCGAGGACCACCCGCCCACCGCACGAACGCTCTCGGCCCTGCTAGGCCTGCGGCACTATCGCGTGGTGGCGGCGGATTGCATCGCCGCCGCCCTGCTCCGGGCCGGGGAAGGCAAATTCGATTTGGTGATTTCCGATATTGGCCTGCCCGACGGCGACGGCTGCGAGCTGATGGCGGAATTGCGCCGCCGGCACGGCCTCACGGGCATCGCGCTGACTGGTTATGGGATGAATGAGGATGTGAGCCGGAGTCGCGCCGCGGGCTTTATCGCCCATCTCACCAAGCCGGTGCGCGTGCAGGATTTGGACAAGGCGCTCGCACTCGCGACGGCGGAGGCGGTTTGACGGCGCGGAGGGAGCAGCGCTTGGGGTCAGTTTCTCGGCACGCTCTGTAGAAACGACATCACGCCCTCCGTATAGTCCCGCTCAACCTGCTCGGAAAACGGCGAGGTGCGCGGCTCGTAGCCGCCGTCGCGAAACGCCTGCGCGGTCGGCAGGTAGCCGAGCCAGCCGTTGCTGTAGCCGAAGAAGAAATTATGCCGGAACGGCGAATCGGCCCGCACGCGCAGCGCGATCTCGCAAAAAAGTTCGACGGGGCTCCCCCAAAGGATCGTGTCGTTAACACGGAGGGCACGCACCGGAATGCGCACCAAGTCGGCGCCAGCGGGGCTTTTCGCGCCGTAGCGCGCGAGTTCGTCGGACCAGCCGAGATCGGAACGGCGCGGCGTCTCGATCCAAGTTTCGCCGAGCCAGAGTTTGCCCACCGCTCCCGCGCCGAGCGCCCGCGTGGCCTCGAGGATCTTGTCGCCGAGCAGCACCCGGAATTCGCCGAGGTGTGACTTCGCGAGATCTTGCACGGTGTAAATCGGGGCGAGATTGCCGGCGGCGCCATTGATGTAGAGCATGGGGGCGCCGAGCTTTTCCTCGACATAGCTGCTCACCACGCCGGGGCCGTCGCCGCTGACTTGAAGCATTGAGCCGGCGAGCACGGTGCCGTGCATCGCGTAGTTCGCAATCACGCCGAGGAGCGAGCCGTCGGGGCGCTCGATCCGAATAATCCCAATTTGCCGATCGGCGGGGCCGTCGGGATTAAGGCCGAGGGAAATCTTGCCGTCGGCGTCGCGCGCGCGCCGGTTGATGTTGGCGCGCGACAACCCCGTGCCGGTGGCAATGCGCGCGGGCGCGAGGGCCGCCCGCGCGGCGCGGATGCCTTCGACGAGCCTCGCTTTCACCAACTCGCAATAATCGCGATTCCACGGGTGGTCGGAGCGGCCCTTGAGCAGCACGTCATACATGCCGGGCGGGCCGACCTCGGGCGTCGAGTGGCTGTGCGTGACGGTCCACCACAGCTGCCGCGGCTCGAGGCCGAGTTCGTTTTTCAGCGTGGCCGTGACATCGTCATAGACGGTTGGCGAAAACAGGCAAAGGTCGGACGCGACGATGAACACCTGAGTGCCCCCGTCGTCGAGCGCCGCAATCTTGTGAAAGATCGGGTCGCGCACGCCAGTGGACTGCCGCGGGCCGTAGCCCATGA
>JBDSGI010000676.1:0-6050 GCA_039919035.1 Opitutaceae bacterium | reverse complement strand
CCCATTTCCCACGATGTCGAATTTGTCGGCGATGATGCCGGCGGGCACGGTCACATCCAACCCCGTGCCGAAGATGCGCGCCGGTGCGCCCACGGCGTAGTTGCGCCAGTTCTGGACGAGCGGCGTGGCGCTGTTGCCATCGTCAACGACGACGGTGGTGTTCGCGGTGGCGAAATTGGCGACGCCTTGGGGCTGAATCGAAACCGTCCCGGAAGAGTTGGAGACCCGCCCGGCGCGGGGTCCGTTCAGAAACGGCGTGACCCGATCGACGACGCGATACGGATTGTTCAAACTCCGCGCCCAATCGATGTTTTCCGCCGTGACATCAACGGAGACGCGTTGCACCGGCTTCCACTTGATCGCCCCGTAGTAGCGCGTCTGATCCTTGAGCCCCACGGGCTCGCGCCAGGTTTTCCCTTCTTCGCGCAGGGCGATGAACCGGGCGGAGAGCTGCCCGTCGATAATCTTGCGGTTGACGTCCAGCTCGCCCCGCAAGGTGCCGTATTGATCGGTCCGGAAAAGAACCCGGTTCTTGTCCTGCAGGAGGGCTTTGGCCGTCGTGCGGTTGATGCCGCCGGTCGTGCTGGAGCCGTTGACCAGGATGGCATTCGGGCCGCGGGAAAACTCCATGCGGTCCACGTTGTAGCTGTCATTCGGAATGTTCGATTTGAAGGAATTGCGGAGGATGTTCTCCACGAGAATTCCGCGGAAGCGGGTCGAATCGCCAAAGAAGAACGTGTTGCTGTAGTTCACCTCCGCCCCGGGCGTGTAGTTGATGATATCGTTGGTGGAGGACAGCGCCAAATCCCCCCATACTTCCGGGGTGAAAATTGTCATCGTGACGCCCAGATCGGCCAGCGGAGAATTCAGGCGCGTGCCGGAGAGAGTGTTTTGCGCCGCGTAGCCGGTGTCCTTGCTGGAATCCACGACGAACGGCCGCAGCTCGATCGTTTCACCAGGTGCCGTGGGCAAACGTGGTGCGGCCGGCTGAGCATGCGCTGCCGGGTTGGCCGAAAGCCAGAGCGCGCCGCACAATACCGCAGTGACGACGGGAAGGGCGGGCACCGCTGAGAGAATCCGCGCGGGTCTTAACGATGGAATCAGTGGACTAGCGTAGGTTGAATTTTGTGGGGTCATGGAGAAAGCGATGGGTGAGAGTTGCGCGCGGGCCAGCGGTCGGCGGTGCATGATCGTGCCTTCAGTGCCGGTTGCTTGGGCTGCTGGCGGCTGGGCGTTGTGCCGCGATGTTGAGTCGCCGGAATCCATCCCGTCGGCGCAAATCAGAGCCGGGGAATTACGGTTTTCCATTTTCGTAGAGTCCGGCGATCTCGGTGGGTGAGAGGGCGGCGGCAAAGAGGGCGAACTCATCCATGCTGCCGTTGAGATTGCGGACGGCGTAACGCGGCTCGTCGCGGTTGGGCAGGTCCCAGTTGCCGAGCGAGGCGGCGCCGATGCTCACGGACTCGACGAGATATTCCTCCGGCACTGCTTCCTGGCTGAGCTGTTGGCCGTTGAGGTAGTGGGTTACGTGCCGCGCGTCCGGATCGTACACCGTGGCGATCATCAACCAGCGACCGCTCATGCCGCTGTTCCAAAACGGTGGGGAGAAATAGATTTTTTTGTCCTTCTCGCCCTTGGATTCGTCCCACGTGTCGCGCTTCTTGACGGAGAAGAACAACCGCCCGTCGTTCATGATCTGCCAGTGCGGCTCGTGGAGATCGTGGCCGTCCGTCAGAAACAGCGAATTGTACCAGCGGTCGAGGCTGTTGATCTTCACCCACGTGACAAACGTGAGGGCGTGATACCGGCCGGGCACGTTGAGGCGCACGCGACTGCCCGCGGGGCTGAAATCGAGCGCGCCGCCGGTTTTGCCCCAGCGGTCGGTGACGCGCGCCGCGGCCACCACGGCTCCTTCGGAAAGGATGTTCCGGCCGCCCGCGGATTCGTTGGCCACGCGGCGATCCGCCGGGTCGGAGGAACTCATCTGAAAAAACGCCACCAACCGGGGATCGTTGCGGAGGGATGAGATCGAGCGCTCCCACTCGGCGCGCCGGGCGCCGCGGGCGACCGCCATCCGTTCGCCCATTTCGCCCACCCCCACGAATGCCGCGGTGTTGGCCGCGATCGGGGCACCGACACCGTCGGCATCGACGTGGAGGGCTTCGCCTTTTTCCAGGTGGCGCATCGCGGTCGTGAGCGGATGCCACTCGATGTCGCCCTTGAGCACGTGCATCTCCGAGTGCTCCGGAGCAACGTCCAGCGCGAACTCGGTGCCGAGGTCGACGACCCGGCCCTTCGCCGTGGTGATGCTGAAACCCCGCGCCGGCTCGGGCACGTGGACGCGCACTTTGCCGCGCGCGACCGACATTTCCATCGGCGAAACGATTTCAAACTCCGCGTCGCCCTCGACGACCACGGTAACGCCGCTGAAGAGTTCGAGCTGCGCCAAACCTGCGGCGAGGCCGAGCCGGCCGGCGGGTACCAGCGCCCCGTCGGCCAACGCGGTCGTTCCCCGCCAGACTGCTCCCGCCTGGCCGGACAGCACGGCATACCCGCTCTCGCGTTGCTCCACCACGGGCGCAGTCGCGACGGCTGGAGTCGCGGGACCGGCCCGCCGAGCCCAGCGGCCCCACGGTCCGAGAAACGATATCGCCACCGCTGCGGCCAGACCCACGAAGGCGAGGGGCCAGTAGTTGCGCGTGACCGCGGATTCGATCCGGATGGGCGCGGCGGCCTTGCTTTCCTCCTCCAGCAACGCCGACAGCGTCAGCCGGTCGTAGTATTCGCGCCGCGCTTCCGGGTCGACCGTGAACTCGGCCTCGAGTCGAAGAAAATCCGCCTCGGAGATATCGCCGTCGAGTAACGCATCAATCAGCCGGCTTCGTTCCTGGGGGCTCATGTCGTTTCCTCCGTTTGTTGCAGTTGGCCGCGAATGCAGGCGAGGAGCGCATTGCGCAGCCGGTGCAGGGTGACCTTCAGTCCGCCCACGCTCCGGCCGGTGCGCTCGGAATACTCGGCGATCGTGCCGGCGCTCGCATAGCGGTGCAGCAACAGCTCGCGATCCTTCCCCCGCAGATTTTCGAGACACTTCTTCAAGGCCTCATGCTTCCGTTCCGTGTCGTCGGTTTCGCGGACGAGGTCCTCGGCAAAGGTTTCCTCCAGTTGCGCGCTGAATACCAACCGCGCGTCGCGGGCCTGCCGCTTGCGATAATTCAGCACCTCGTAACGCGCGACGCTGAAGGCCCAGGCCTTGAAGTTGGTGCCGAGCGTGAATTCGCCGTGTTTCCGCCAGAGCGTCGCGTTCGCCTGCTGCGCGACATCGCGGGCGGCCGCATCGCCCGGCAGGAGCGACTGCACGTAGAGCCGCAACGGCAGTTGAATCTCCGTTAGCAGGGCAACGATCTGACTTTCGCGGTCGCGCTCGATCATGGGGTGACACCCATTAATGCCGCGATTGCCGAAAGGTTAGCAGAGTTTTTCGGCCTAAATGTTCACCACTGCTCCGAGCGTCGCCGTCGGATTCACGGCAAGTTCGCTCTGGCCTCGGGTTTAGCGGTGAGTGTGTACGCGCGGACCCAGTCGTAGTAGGTCGTGTTTTTTGCGTCGTCGGCGAGGTCGGCCGCCGTCGGCGGTTTTTCCCACGCGTAGGTTTCAGTGACGAGGTTGAGATACATCGGCCGATCGAATGGCGTCGGGCTGTAGGTCGTGTCCGGATGGAGCGTGAAGACAAAGGCATCGTCGCAGTAGTAGTGGACGGTGTTGGCATCGACCCACCAGGCGCCGTAGGTGTGAAACGCTTCGTCAGCCGCCGGCGTGATGGCGTGCTGGCCAGGTCGGGACTGGTCTTTTTTTTCGTCGCCGGCCGGATTGAAGAAATAGTGGGTGTTGGCGTGCATCGCCGTCCGCCACTTGGGGAATGATTTGCTCACCCCCATCGCCTCGTTGATGTCGATCTCCTGTTTCGCGGTGCCGCCCGGGACGGCGACCGGCTGGTTGGCCAGCCAAAACGTGGACGACATCGCGACGCTCGAGGCCTTCATCCGCGTCTCGTAGTAGCCGTAGTGGGCGGCGGCGCTGCGCGACACCACGGCGCCACCGGCGAGCGTGAACTTGCCGGTGGCTTCGGCCGGCCTGAGGACGGAGTTGCGGATGCGCAACATCCCATCGCGTACCGACACCGATCGCGGGATGAACTTCGCCGGCGCGCGACCTTCCCAATACGGATGATGATCGTGCCACTTTGCGAGGTCGAGGCGGTCGCCGTCGAACTCATCCGAAAACGCCTCGTGGCGCACCCACGTGAAACCCGGGGGAGCGGGCGGCGGCGCCGCGCGCAGCGGCCAAATTAGGACGAGGCTGGACCAGAGGCAGGCGCGGAAGAAGGGGAGCATGGCGGTCCTGCGGAGTCAGGGCTTGACGCCGGCGTCAGAGCCGGCGCGAAGAGAGCGCACCGGAGCAAAAGGCGGCGGCGGTGTCTCGCTCGGTCTCGCTTTGGATTGAAATTCCTCTGTCCCCATTCCTTTGCCTCAAGTTTCTCAGTGTCTAATCCAAGGCAGCCGATCCTGAGGCAAAGGAATGGGGACAGGGGAATTTTTCGGAGATGCACGGTCGGCGCCGGTTGCGCGTTCAGTTCCAGTGCTGCGCGCGGACTTTCATCAGCTCCGGAAATTTTTCGTCGGTGTCGCCCGTCTCTTCTTTCAGCCGAAGGAGCTCGGCCTTCAGTTGCTTCACCGTCCCGGCGTAGGCGGGATCCGCATAGACGTTTTTCATTTCGTCCGGATCGGTGCGGAGGTCGTAGAGCTCCCAGCCCGGCGTCGTCGGCGTCGGCAGCGCGCCTTTGGCGTCGAGCGGCAGTCCGTAGAAAAAGATCAGCTTAAAATCCTTCGTGCGAACACCGTAATGAGCGGGGTTATCGTGATGCGTCATGTGCATCCAGTAGCGGTAGTAGGTGGCGGTACGCCAATCCGCCGGCGCCGGGCGCCCTTCGATCATCGCGCGGAAGCTGTGGCCTTGCATCGAGGCGGGCGCGGTCGCGCCGGCGAGATCGAGCAGGGTCGGCGCGAAGTCGGTGTTGTTGATCAGCGCATCGGAAACGGTGCCGGCTTTGACGGATTTCGGGTAGCGCACGATGAACGGCATCCGCATCGACGGCTCGTACATCCAGCGCTTGTCGATGTAGTCGTGCTGGCCGAGCATGAAGCCCTGGTCGGAGGTGTAGAGGATGATGGTGTTGTCGAGGTCGCCGCTCGCTTTCAACGCCTCGATCAGTCGCTCGATGCTGTCGTCCACGCCGCGCACGCAACGGAGGTATTTCTTGATGTAGCGCTGGTAGGCGGTGCGCTTGTAGTCCTCGTCGGAGAGCTTTGGATCGACGAACATGTGGTCGCCCATGTTGCGGCGCGTGTTTCGTTTTCCGACCGAGGTGCCCATCCCCGCGGTGGCCACTGAGCCGTAGTTCGGCGTTTTCCACAGGCTGGCCGGCTCGGGCATCTCGTCCTTGTCGTAGAGGAAATCGTAGCGCTCGGCGTTCTCGAAGTTGTCGTGCGGCGATTTGAAATGGTGCATCAGAAAAAACGGCTTCGAGCGGTCGCGCTGCTTCAGCCATTCGAGCGAGAGCCGCGTGACGGCATCGTCGACGTGAATCGAGTCGTAGCCCTCGAAGCGGAATTCGTTTTTCGGCCACGCCCCGCGGCCCTTGCGTTGGAAGACGGGATTGAAATACCAGCCCTGTCCGGGAAGGACGCAGTAGTAGTCGAAGGCGGCCGGCTCCTCGCCGAGGTGCCACTTGCCGATCATCGCGGTCTGGTAGCCGGCCTCGTGCATCAGCCGGGGCAGGACCTGTTGCGCGGGCGGGAGCTGGCCGTTGAGGGTTTTGATGCCGTTGACGTTGGAGTATTGCCCGGTGAGCAACGTGGCACGGCTCGGTGTGCAGATTGAGTTCGTGCAAAACACATTCGTGAACCGGGCACCTTCCCGAGCGAGCCGGTCGAGCGTCGGCGTGGGATTCAGTTTCGCCAGAATGCCACCGTAGGCCCCGATCGCCTCGGAGG
>JBDSGI010000675.1:0-2568 GCA_039919035.1 Opitutaceae bacterium | reverse complement strand
ATCGGTGCGATAGGCCGGGAGAGCGACGAGGCTGGCGGCGATCTCGGCGCGAAGGGCGTCGGAGGATTTGGCGTCGGCGATTTCAGCAAGAAGGCGGTGGGCGGTCGTGCCCACGTCGGCGGCGAGGGCTCCTTTGGTGTCCCATTTCGCGACGACTTGCAGCGTGGCGGCGGCGGTGGCGGGCGCGGCGAGGAGCTGCTTTAACGCGGCGAGGGTGGGGGCGTCGAGCGTGGCGGCGCCGCCTTGGGCGAGGCCACGGAGCAGGCCAGAGGTGAGCGGACCGGGCGACGCGGCGGCGGCTTGCACGAGAAGCGGAGCATCGGCCGGGGTAATCGATGGCGTGAGCGCGAGGACGAAGGGCGCGAGCGCGGCCGAGTTGAGCTTGCTTGCGAGGGCGTCGGCGAGGAAGTCCGAGGGGTGTTCGCTGGCGGCGGCGATGAGGGCGGACTTGGTCCAATCATCAGGGGCGGCGACAAAGTCGGCGAGGACGGCGGCGCGCTGGGCCGGCGTGGTGGCGAGGCGCGCGGCGCCGTAGCGCGTGAGCGCGGGGCTGCCCATCTTCGGGGTGACGGCGGCGACGCGGGCGTCGCGAGGGAAGTTTTCGTGCGCGAGGCGGAGGGCGATTTTTTTCACCGTCGCGTTCGGGCTCGTCTCAATGGCGCGGAGAAGGCCGGGGAGATCTTTGCGGTCGAGGGCGAGGGCGGGGAGCGGCTTGGCCTCCTTGTGCTGCACGCGCCAGATGCGGGAAAAGTAGTGGTCGCGGTCGGGACGGACGGCGGCGTTGGAGGGCGAGTGCAGGGGACCGCGAGTGTCGTTGTGAATGACGGCTTGGTTGTAGAAATCGATCACGTAGAGCGCGCCGTCGGGGCCGATACGGGTGTCGATGGGGCGGAACCAGGGATCGGTGCTGCGGATGAACTCGGTTTCCTCGCGGCCTTTTTCTTTTTCGACTGTGACGGTGACGCCGTCGTGGCGGACGAATTGATGGTGGACGATGTTGAGGGTGGGTTCGCCGGTGAAGTAACTGTAGTTCCACTTCGCGGGCCAGGCGCCGCCTTCGTAGATGGCACAGCCGGCGGCCGCGGTGAAGCGGCCGACCTGATCGATTTGCACGTAGGCTTGCTCGGGCCACGACATCGCGGGGTAGGTGAGCTGATTTGTGATCATCCCCTTCCACGAGGTGGTGCCGGGGATTTTGCCTTTCGCGAGGATGCTCTCGGGGAGGACGGTGTGGAAGAACACCGTGCCGCTGGTGGGCTGCGTCCAGAAGACCTGGCCGTCCCACGTGACATCGAGGCCCCAGGTGTTGCCGTTGCGGCTGGAGTATTGCTCGAAGGCGGAGCCGTCGGGCTTGAAGCGAACGACACCACTGCCGTCGGTGCCGAAAGATTTCGAGCCGTCGCCGGACGTGACGGTGCCGGCGCTGTAGCCGTGCGTGGCGTAGATCCAGCCGTCCTGGCCCCACCGGAGATTGTTGATGACGGAGTGGGTGTCGCGGATGCCGAGGCCGGTGTAGAGCTTGGTGCGCTTGTCGCAGACGCCGTCGCCGTTGGTGTCTTCGAGAAACCAGATGTCGGGCGAAGTGGCGGCGATGACGCCGTTTTTGTGGAGGACGAAACTGGTGACGAGTTCGAGTTTGTCGGCGAAGACCTTCTTGGCGTCCATGACGCCGTCGCCGTTGGAATCCGTGAGAATGGAGATGCGGTCCTCAGGCTCGCGCTGGCTGACGAACGGCTTGAGGGTGCCGGAATCTTTCCACGGGGCGTCGGTGTTGGGCTTGCGGCGACCGTTGGGATACTCGGGCGTTTCGCAGACCCAGAGGCGGCCCTTCTCATCCCACGTGAGGTTCATGACCTTGTTGATGAGCGGCTCGGAGGCGACCAAGGAGAGATTGAATTCGGGGTGAACCTGAATCTTGGCGGCGGCTTTCGACGGAGCGGTGGGCCCGCCCTCGGGATACCGGAGCGCGTCGCCGAGTTCATCGGCGTGGCAAAATTCGTTCGCATTGGCGCGCTGGCCGGCCCACGCGATGCCGCGGAGAAGGATGGCACGGTAGTTGGGCCGATTGAAATTTTCGTAGCGGTGACCGGGGAGGGAGACGAACGCGCGATAGGGCTTCGTGCCGCCCGCGATGGTGCGCTCGTAGGTCCACATCTGCGGCTGATGGTCGTAGATGTTCACGGCCTTGTTTTTCGCGACGGCTTCGGCGGCGCGGGCCTGGGCCTCGCGGTTGCCACGGCCGCCGGTGTCGATGGCCTTGGGCGTGTAGGCGGTGGCGAGGACGTGCGCCTCGGGCATCATGTCCATGTCGTAGTAAATCTCGTCGTCCATCGTCCAATTGGAGGCATCGCGCGTAATCGGGTGTTCGCGGTCGATGAAGTAGAGGTGCATCGGCGCCTCGAGCCACTTGGTCGTGCCGAAACGCCACGAGCCGCCGACGATGGTCTTATACCAATCGGGATCGCGGGAGACGGAGGCGGCGTGGAGAACGACTATACCGCCGCCGCGTTTGAGAAACGTGTCGAGATTGGCGCGGTCGGTGGCCTCGGGGATGTTGCCGCCTTCCTG
>JBDSGI010000674.1:0-3097 GCA_039919035.1 Opitutaceae bacterium | reverse complement strand
TGGTGGTGGCGCGAGTTCTTCGCCCGCCTGCAAACCCGCCTCGCCCGCCATCACGCAGCCGATGGCTGCTTCCTCGACGCGCTTCCCTCCCTGCGTGAGAAGGCGAAAAAGAAAACTCTCGCCGCGCTCATCGACGAGTGGTGTGCCGAGCGTCGCGACGAGTGGGGTTGGGACGGCCCCGGCCATTACCGGATGCTGGCCGAGCGGGCCGACGCAAAGGCCCATGCGGTCGCCGGATGGTTCGAGGAGCACGCACCTGGCTATCTCGCCGATGAAGACATGCGCGCGTCGCTGCACGCCCGGCTGGCGGATCACTTGGCCGCGCTTGATCCGCTCACGAAGTTGCTCAACGCCGAACGGCATTCGCCGAGCGAACATTGGCGCAACTGAATGTGCGCTGCGCGGGCTCTGCGAGCGTGGGACAGGCTGCTATGCTGGCGGCATGGAATTGGCCACCGTTCAAAAATCGTCACGCGCGATACGCGGTCGGCGGGAGACATTTGGCCACGGATGTAGTGGCGCATGTAGCAGCGGTGACGTGGGTGGGTTGACCGACGATGGGCTCGACGGCGGTGCGCCAGACAGAGGCGCCAGAGGCGAAATCGCGACTGGAACCACCGGCACCGTAGTCGGTGGAGCTTCCGACTTCGGGTCGGTTTTTAATGGCGGCAGTGCCGTCGCCACGGCTTCAGCATGGATCGCGGCAACCGCTGCCGCAGTCGCGGCCTGCCGGCGCGCCTCGGTCTTAGGCGACCGGCGCGTATGCGCCTTGAACCACAGGCGCAGTGCCTCCTCGGAAACGATCACGTCCATCTTCGCCAGCCCCTCGCGGATCGCGCGCAGTGCCGCGCCCTCGCGTCGCACTTTCAGCAACTCCGCCCGATGGGCGTCGAGTTGCGAAGTCTTGGGTTTCTTCGGCCTGCGGGACTCCGCGACCAATTGGGCCAGCGTGGGCCTTGCGGTCGGCGGGCGGTCGTCGAGTGGCGGTGTGGTGGTGGTCAAGTGGCGGGGAATATACTCCCGCCGCTTTCGGTGCGCAATGGGCGCACTCTGGGCTCAGTCTAAGCCGCGAGGCTTGGACGTTGGTGTCCTGACCTATGGTTTTCTTTTATTTTATCTGAAGACTTTAAGTTCGGTGAGGCTTTTGGGTGTAAGAAATGAGTTTTGTGCTCGGTTGGCTGAGTTCATCGAAAATAGTTTGAGTGAAACAGGTTCTTGGATGCGGTTTGATGGTGAAGTTTTCGTTGGAGCAATTTCTGAAGGCGGGATTAGAGTGCATTTCTTGGTGTCAGTAGGAGGCGAGTCATGCTGACGATTCGAACCTGTAAGGTGTTCAGTCGGGCGTTGGGTGAATACCTTCGTCAGGCCGACTATTATTCGCAGGGGATGAAGGTCGAAGGGCATTGCTTCGGCCAATTATCTCCGGCGGTCGGGCTGGTCGAAGGGGCTGTTATTTCCGACGACGCGTTCGAGCGGGTGGCGAGCAATCATCACGCTGTCACGGGTGAGCAATTGACCGAGCGGATGGCGGCGGCCCGACGGGCCGGCTACGACGCGACGTTCAACGCGCCAAAGTCGGTTTCGATTCAAGCGTTCATCGGCGGCGATGCGCGCCTCGTCACCGCGCACGAAGCCGCGGTCGCCGAAGCCCTGCGCGAACTCGAAACCCTCGCGTGCCACCAAGACGGACGCGGCATCAATAAACGCTATGTCACGACCGGCCAAATCGCCGCCGCCGTATTCCGTCATAGCGAAAGCCGCGCGCTCGATCCGCATCTGCATTCTCACGCGTTCGTGTTCAATGTCGTTCAAGGTTGTTCAAGCTCCCGGCTGCTCGCCCTCGAGTCTTCGCCCATCTTTGAACGTGCCCGCTACCTCACGGAGGTTTACCGCAATGCGCTCGCCCGTGAAGTCCGACGCCTCGGCTACGCCATTGAACGCCGCGAACACGGCTTCGAACTGGCCGGGATTTCCTCGAATCTGCTCGAACGCTTTTCGAAGCGTGCCGCCGAACGCGACCGCGCGATCACCGGCCGCGAAGCCGAACTCGGCCGCGAACTCTCCCGCGATGAAATCGCCGTCCTCGTCCGCGAAAACCGCGCCAAGAAGCAACCCGAGCTGACACCCGAAGACGTGCGCCAACGCCAGTTCGCCCAGGTCAGCGAAGTCGAACTCCGGGAACTCCGCGCCCTCCGCACGAACGCGCGGCCCACCGCGCCGTTACGCTCAGCCTTGGCCGACGTTATCACGCGCGCGTCCGAGCACGTATTCGAGCGGAAGACCGTTGTGCCCTTGCACGAACTCACGGCGGAGGTCGTCCGCCAATCCTACGGCGAGCATGCCCTGCCGGAGATCAAGGCGTCGCTTTACGATGAGTCGGCCTCGCTCCTGCACGCCGAAGGCAAGGTCACGACGTGCGAAGCGCTCGCGCTCGAACGCGCACTGGTGGGCAAACTCAACGCCAAGGCCGGCACGCTCACCGAATTGGGTTTTCTCACGGAGGCCGCGGGTTCCGGGCTTTCGTCCGAGCAACGCACCGCCGTGGAGACCATCTTGGGGTCGGGCGACCGCGCCGTCGTATTGCGAGGGAAAGCTGGCACGGGAAAGACCCACACCTTGGCCAGCGCCATCGAGGGCATGGCCCTCATCAACCGCGGCGTGGCGTGCTTCGCCCCGAGCACGCAGGCGGTTGAGATTCTGCACCGTGACGGCGCCGAACAGACGCGTGCCGGGCGCAACGCCTCCGGAGCGGCGTTGCAACAAGCCGAAACCGTCCAGCGTTTGCTCGTCGATCCCGCCCTGCAAAAATCCATCGCCCACAAAGCTGTCGTCATCGACGAATACGGCCTTCTTTCCACGCGCCAGCTCAAGGCGCTCGTGGACCTCGCGGAAACGCAGCACGCGCGCCTCGTGCTCGTCGGTGACTCCGGTCAGCACAAAAGCGTGGAAGCCGGCGACGGCGCGCGCATAGTCGAAACGGAATCACGCGTCACCGTGGCGGAACTTCGGGAAGTCCGGCGTCAATCGGTCAACCCGGTCTACCGCGCCGCCGCGGAAGCTCTCGCCGCCGGCCAGACCGGCGAAGCGCTGGCAAAAC
>JBDSGI010000673.1:0-4051 GCA_039919035.1 Opitutaceae bacterium | reverse complement strand
GGCGCTGCCGACGAACAACGCCGTCCGCCGCCGCCACTACCTCAGAGACGGCAACGACGGCGTGCTCCGCCACCTCGACGGGCCTGACTACGGTTTCTCCGAGACGACCGGCGGCCAGAAGACGCGCGCTTTCTTCTACTCCGCCTCCGCGCTGGTAATGGGTCGCTACTGGCATGACCGCATTCTTTCCACCGTGGGCATCCGCCGCGACGACTACGAATCCCGCCAGGTGCGCGTCCTCGCCGACCCCGCCACGAATCTCGGGCAGCTCGAGAGCGGTGGCAGCGGCGAGGAAATCTGGCGGGAGCAGGTCGGCGTGTTTGGCACGTCTTGGAACTACGGCCTCGTCTTTTCGCCGCAGCCGCAGTGGCGCGTGTTCGCGAACTATGCGGAGAACTTTCAGCAGAATGGAACCGCCGCCTATTTCAACGGCGACGTGCGGCAGCCCCGCGTCGGCGACGGCTACGACTACGGCTTCAGCGTTTACCTGCTGAAAGATCGGCTCACCGCCACCGTCACCCGTTTCGACAACAAGGCGAACAACGAGAACCTCACGGCCCTCAACAACCAGCTCACCGCCGACGAAATCAACCGACTCCTTGGCACGAATTACACCACGGCCAACGCGCAGGACACCCAGTCGCGCCGGGCGACCGGCACCGAGGTGGAGCTCATCGCCAACCCCACCCGCCAGTGGACGCTGTCGTTCAAATACTCGATGCGGAAAAACGTGAACACCGACTTCGCGCCCCGGCTCACCGCGACGCTCGCCGCCCTGAAGGCGAAGACCCCCGATTCCACCCAATGGGTTCTCACCGAGACGCGGCTCGACGCTCTGATCAACGAAAACCCCAGCGCCCGCGCCGCTTGGAATTTTGCGACCCGTTACAGTTTCACCACAGGCCTGCTCAAGGGCGTGCGCGTCGGGGCTTACGGCTACTTCCGCCAAGGCCAGTGGATCTACACGACCAACCGCCCCGATCTCTACTACCAGAGCTATGTCATGGTGAACGCCTTCGCGGGCTACGAATGGAAGATCGCGCAAAAATACCGCAGCGACTTTCAGGTCAACATCGAGAACGTGACGAACCAGCAGCTTCGCATCGGCAACAGTTATACGGGCTACAGCTTTCTCGCCCCGGTCAAGTTCGTCGTGCAAAACACGCTGCGGTTTTGAGCGCAGCACGCGCCGCCGCTCCCGCGCTCACCTCGCCGATGGCGACGAGCGGGGGTGGGCGGGGGTAGCGGCAGGGGCGATCGGGTCTGCCTGTCGCCAAAACGCAGCCGGCCCGATTTTGGGTTAGCCTGATGACGAAAATTTTTGTCCCGCCGCTTTGGACTGAAATCGCACTCGACAGCGCGGGGTGGTGGGCGCCTTTTGTGGGCGACCCCGCGCGCAGGCGCGTTCCCCGTAAAAATGCCCCCGACCGAACAGGCCCGCTGGTTTTCCGAGCACGTGCTGCCCTACGAGCCGGCGCTGCGCGCCTACCTACACCGGCGTTTTCCCACGCTGCCCGACCACGACGATCTCGTGCAGGAAACTTACGCGCGGATGCTCCGTGAGAAGGAAGCCGGCCGGCTCACTTACGAACGCGCGTTTCTCTTCACCGCCGCGCGCAACGCGGCGATCGATCTCTTCCGCCGTCGTCGCACCGCGCCGCATGAATCGCTCGACGAATCCGGCAACCTGGCGGTGCTCGAAGAAACCCCCTCGGTCGTCGAATCGCTCGACCGCGAGCAGCGGCTGGAGGCGTTGCTCGAAGCCATCGTCTCCCTGCCCGAGCGGTGTCGCCAGGTGATGATGCTTCGTCATCTCGACGGCCTGAGTTACAAGGAGATTGCCGCGCGCCTCGGCATTTCTCCCGAGACCGTGAAGGTCCACATGATCAAGGGCGTGAAGGATTGCACCCGGTTCCTGCAACAGCGCGGCTTGCTGGTAGCTTCCGCGACCGAGGAGCGCGTGGCGTCATGAAAAACTTGCCCAATAGGAGCGGCGATGACGCCATCGACACCGCCGCTGCTACTTGGCTGTGCGAGCGGGACGAGGGTTTCGCGTCCGGCCGGGCCGCCGCCTTTGCCGCGTGGTGCGCCGCCGATCTACGGCACGCCGCTGCCGTCGCCCGGACGGCCGAGGCACTCGCGTTGATGGGCGAACTGTCGGCGATGCGCGCCAGGCTGGAGGAAAAACTGGCGGCGGAGCCAACGGCACCGCCGGTCGCAAACGAAATTTTCCGCCCATGGTGGCATCGTCCCGCCGCTCAATGGGGCGGTCTCGCCGCCGCTGTCGCCCTCGGCGGCACGCTGTGGTTTCTCACGCACGGCCGCGCACCCACCGTTGAATATTTCACGGCCACTGCGACCGCTCCGCGCGAGGTCGCACTGCGCGACGGCTCGATCATGAACGTCAACCGGGAGAGCGACGTCGCGGTGCAGCTCACCGCCGGCGAGCGCCGCGTGACGCTCGCGCGCGGCGAGGCGCACTTCGCCGTGGCGCACGATACGTCGCGACCCTTCATCGTCACTGCCGCTGGAGTCTCGGTGCGCGCCGTCGGCACCGCGTTTAGTGTCCGGTTGGGTGAAGCCGGCGTCGAAGTGCTCGTCACGGAGGGCAAGGTCCAGGTGGCTCGCGTTGACCCCAACGCGCTTGCTCCGGACACGGCTGCGGGCGATCCAGCGCGTTGGGGTAAACGTGCTCCACCTCAACCCACGCTGCTCTCCGCCAACGAGCGCACCATGGTGGCCCGCGCCAGCTCCGCGCCACTGCGCATCGAGCCTGCCGCGCCCGCCGCCATCCGCGAGGCCCTCGCATGGCACGGTCGCACGTCGACGTTTTCCGATGTGCCGCTGCGTGAAATCGTCGCAGGTTCAACCGCCGCAACGTCACGCAGCTCACGCTCGCCGACGACGAACTCGGCGCGCGCAAGCTCGGGGGCACCTTCGCGCTCGACCAGGCCGAGGCGTTTGGCCGGCTCCTCGCGCAGGACGGCGACATCACGCTCGAGCTGCGCGGCGAAAACGAAATCGTCCTGCACCGCGCGCGGTGAGCGCGTGCGACCGGTGATCGCGTTCCGCGAATTTGTTTTCGGTAGGCCTGCGCGCTGGCGCACGCCCAAACCCCGCCCGCGAGCGGGCTGCCTACACGAACCGTTTCGCGCGTGGACGACATCCTTCATTCGCGCACTAACCCATTTCATCGGCCGCTGCGTTAAGGGAGTAGCCCTGTTCCTCCGCATGCTGTCCCGCCTCGCTCCCACCCCGCACGTCTTCGCCGGCACCCTGTGCTGCGCGCTGTCGTTGACGTCGGTGGTGTCCGCGGCGGAGCAACGACGGAGCTACAACCTCCCCAAGGGCGACGCCGCCACCACGCTCAACCAATTCGCCGGCGCCTCGGGCCGGCAGATTGTGTTCATGATGGAGAAAGTGCGCGGCGAGCAGACCAACGCCATCGCGGGCGAGTTCGCTCCGCGAGAAGCGCTCGAGCGCATGCTCGCCGGCACGACGCTCGTCGTGTCGCAGGACGCGGCGACCGGCGCGTTTGTCGTCAGCCGCAAGCGGCCCGACGCACCGCCGGCAGCCAAGGGGGAGGCGGATTCCGCCCAGTCGAAGAAACCCAGCACCACCATGAAGAAATCCCTCCCTCTGCGGCTGACCGCCGCGTTCGCGGCGTTCGCGACCGTCCTTGCCGCTCAAACCCCCGGGGCCGTTGCAGACTCCGCGCCGAAAGAGGAAGCCGTTATACTTTCGGCCTTCTCGGTTCATTCGACGAAGGACTTAGGCTATCGGGCGACCAACACCATGACGGCTTCGCGGATCGGCATGGAAATCATGCGCCTGCCGCTCAACGTAAATGTGATCACGGAGGAATTTCTCACTGACATCGGCGTGCATCAGTTTACCGACGCATTCCGCTACACCAGCAACATTGTCGTCAGCTCCGGGGAACCGGACCTCACGGGGCAGGCCGGCGTGACGATTCGCGGATTTCAGGCGCCGTTCATTTTGCGCAACGGCTTCCGCCGGAACTCGAATCTTCTGCCGGTGAACATCGATC
>JBDSGI010000672.1:0-3379 GCA_039919035.1 Opitutaceae bacterium | reverse complement strand
GTCAGACCATTCGCCCTGCACACCGAATCTGAAATTAGCTGAAACAGGCGATTTTCTTGCGGCTCGGGCGGCAGCGGCTCAACCTTGATCGCACGCGCACGCAGGGGCTCGAGTTTTCCGCCGCTTGGCACGTCGCCTATCGATTCTCTCTCACCGGCGACATCCTCTTCAACGACGCCACCGTCCGCCGCGCCTCGGTCGCGCCGGCGCTCGTCGGCAAACGCGTCGCGCAGGTGCCGCGCCGCAGCGCGGCGCTCGGGGCTTCGTGGCGCGCGCCGGGGAAGCTCACGTTCACCCCGCGCGTGCGCTGGATTGGGCGGCAGTTTGAGGACGACGAAAATCAACTCACGCTCGGCGAAGTCGTCGTCGCCGACCTCGGCGTTTCCCGACCGCTCACGAAACACCTCGAACTATTCCTCACCGCCGAGAATCTCGGCAACGCCCGCATCGAGACCGGCCGCAGCGCCGATGGCATCGTGAACACCGGGACGCCGCGTCTCATCCTCGGCGGTCTGCGCGGCAAGTGGTAGGCCCCGCAGTTCTGTCGGTCGCTAAAACCCGCGCGAAATGGGTCGCCAGCCGCGGCTTTTTACCCCTTGGGTTTTGCGCCCCACCACCGCAACCCCGGCTGGCGCATCACCCCGCTCCAGAGACTGCCGTCTTTCTCCCCAATCATGATCAACCTTGGCAAACCCACGCCCTCGCTTCGGTGCCTGCTCGCCGCCGCCACCCTCACCCTCGCGTTCAGCTCGCTGCGCGCCCAAACCGCCACGCCACCGCCCACCCCGCCCAAGGCTGAAACCGACGAGAAAATCACGCTCTCCCCTTTCACCGTCAGCGCCGGGAAAGACGTGGGATTCGTCGCCGCCAGCTCCCTCGCCGGGGGCCGCATCGCCACCGCTTTAAAGGACACTCCGGTGGCCTACTCCGTCGTAACGGCGGAATTCCTGGAGGCGTTCAACCTCACCGACGTTGCCGAAGCCACGCAATGGTCGGTCAACAGCACGGTCGTCGACGCCGACGGCACCAACCGCGCCTTCGGCACCTCGGTGGCCAACGGCGGCCTGCGCACCCGCGGCGTTTCCACCGGCCTGCCCACGCGCAATTTCTTTCCTTACCTCACCACGGCCGACAGCTACAACCTCGACCGCGTGGACTACGGCCGGGGCCCGAACGCGGTGCTGTATGGCGCCGGCGGCGTCGGCGGCACCGTGAACTCCGTCACCAAACAGGCCGACCCCACGAAAACTTTTCAGAATGCCCGTATCCAGATCGGCAGCTACAATCGCTACCGCTTCACCGGCGACGTGAACCAAGCCCTGAATCGCCAGTTCGCGGTGCGCGCCAACGTCGTGTGGGACCAGTCAGACACGTGGCGCGACAACGAGTGGAAGGATCGCTATGGCGCGCACCTCGCCGCCACCTACAAGCCCACCGCGCGCCTCACGCTCCGCGCCGAGGGCGAATACGGCAAGAGTCGCGAGCTCCGCGGCACCACCTCCCTGCGCGACCGCCTGTCCGCGTGGGACGGCATCACGACCTTCAGCGCCATCCCGACAAACCTGCCGACCAACGCCCAGCTCGCCGCCGCCGGCATCGTGCGCTCAGGTGCGCGCTTCGTGCGCCACGATTCATTCGGCGGCAACGTGCTCAATTTCGAAAATCGCTACGTCACGAAGGGCGCGGCGCAAAATAATAACCTGACGCTCACCAACAAAATTAACGGCGTGCCCATCCTCACCCCCAGCTTCACCCTCAACAACCAGGCGATGGTCGACGATGATTTCGGCGTGCCGTCCGACCGCTACGCCCGTGCGCTCGCCGGCTCCAGTTTCTTCCGCGTGCCGGGACGCGAGAGCACCAGCGTCTGGAGCAACAAGCGCCCCACCTTCACCGAACTCGGCCAGGACCTCGCTCTCACCGCCAACTACAAACTCGGCGACCACCTGTTTTTGGAACTGGCCGGTGACATCAATCGCAGCGACGTGAATGGCCAGACCGGCCTCGCCCGCCGCGGTGGGCAGGACATCTACATCGACATCGACTCGACGCTCCCCGGCGGCGGCGCCAACCCCAACTTCAAGCACGCGTTCATGGAGTTCATGGAATATCAGAATCTCCGCACCAACGACCTGAGGAACATCCGCGCGCAGGCGGTTTACATCCGCGACACGCGCATCGGCAAACTCCAGTTCAGCGGCATGGCCGGCCTCACGGAGCAAAAGACCAAGTCCCGCGCACTCACGCTGCTGCTCCCGTTGAAGAATCGTGCGCCCGACGCCCGCAGCTGGGTCGATAATCTCGAATACAGCGAATACGGCCTCTACACCCGCTTCTATGCCGATCAGCCGAATCGCACCTACGCGCCCTCGACCGCCCCGGTTAATGTCGTCGACCCCGTGACGGGCGTAAACACCACCGTCACTCCGACGTGGATGTATGACACCCGCCGCGAGGACAACAACCGCAACAGCCTGCGGAAATACAAATTCCTCCAGGCCGCCGGCAACCTCGACCTGCTTAAGAATCGCCTCGTCCTGATCGGCGCCTTCCGCCGCGACTTCGCCGAAATCGGCGACAAGCGAGTCGTCGCGCCGGGTGACAATGCCCCCGGCTGGGACGGCACCACCCTCGTCTTCCGCGAGGATGCGCCCAAGGATTATTTCAGTCTCCAATACACCCCGAAAAACGCCGCGGGGGTCGCCACCGGTCCGGCGCAAACCGCCGACGTGCGTCCGCGCTCCAACGTCAACGGTGCCAACATTCCTCAGCCGCAATACGCCAACGACCGCTTCCGCGATGACTTCGACTCGCCCTCGCTCACTCCCATCATCAACACGTTTACCGTGGGCGGCGTCGTCAACGTGACGCGCTGGCTCGGCGTCTATGCCAACGTCGCCGAAACCTTCAGCCTGACCGCTCCCCAGCAAAAGGCCGATGGCACCCTCGTCCCGCCCACCAGCTCGCGCGGCAAGGACTACGGTTTCCGCGTCACTCTCCCCAACGGCAGAATGTCTCTCAGCGTCGGCGCCTTCGACTCCTTTCAGGCCGGCACCTCGGTCCTCTCGCCCGGCGGTTTCAACGGCGCCTACAACGCCATCGCCGATGCTCCCGTCATCGGCGACCTCAGCCCGGTGGGCCGCAACGCCCGCAACGTCGCGCGCTTCCCGCAAAACGTCTGGTCCACCGTCACCTCCGAAACCAAGGGCTACGAACTTGAGCTCACGGCCAACTTCACCCGCTCCTGGCGCATGGTCCTCAATGCCGGCCACACCAAAGCCCGGGTGCGCGATCAATATCCCGATATCATCGCCTACTTCAAAAGTCAGGACGCGGTCTCCCGCCAAATCCTCGCCGATGCCGGCGTGCTCATCGACGC
>JBDSGI010000671.1:0-3289 GCA_039919035.1 Opitutaceae bacterium | reverse complement strand
GATGAGGTTGAGCGCGCGCTGGTAATACTCGTCGAGGTTGTAACTCGCTGTGGCCTTTTCGATGTCGGGCATCGCGGCCTCGATGGACTCGCGGAGCTTGGCGCGGCGCTCCAAGCGCATCGCAAAGACTTCCTGCGGCAGCTTCAGGTCGTCGGTCTTGAGCCGATCCATCTTCGCCATGTCGAGGTCGTCGCCCTCGGGGAATAGCGTGTAAGGATCGTAGCCCTTGCCGAGGAAACCGGCGGAGCCACCCTTGCCCACGACATTGGACTCCTGCAACGGCCGCGGGAGCATGACGAACGGCAACATCGGCGTATCGACGGGCTTGAGGCGGATGATGTTGGAGCCGAAGTTGGGAAAATCCTTCGCGTTGGGCGGCTCGAGCTGGCCCGACGGGCTGACCTTGTCCGTCGTGTAGCCCGTCATGATTTGGTAGATCGCAGCGGTGTGGTTGAAGAGCCCGTTGGGCGTGTAGCTCATCGAGCGAATCATGGTGAACTTGTCGTTCACCTTCGCGAGCTGCGGCAGAATCTCCGTGAAGTGCGTGCCGGGAATTTTCGTCGGGATGGTCTTGAACGCGCTGCGAATCTTGTCGGGCACGTTTTCCTTCGGGTCCCAGAGATCGAGGTGCGACGGGCCGCCCTGCAGGTAAACCATGATGACGCTCTTGGCCTTGCCCCAGCCGGGGCCGCCCTTGTTGGCGGGGGCCGCGGTGGCGTTGGCCTTGAGATTGAGCATCTGCCCCAGCGAGAGGCCAAGGATGCTGGAGCCACCGAGGCGCAGCAGGTCGCGGCGCGTCAGCTTGGCGTAGGTGTCGCAGAGGTCGGAATTAATGCCACCGGGGAGTCGGATCATGGCGGGGATGGGTTGAAAATCCGGAAACAGGGAAAAGTGGGAAGGTGGGAAACGCCGATGATGGCGGACTAGCGGTTAAACAAAAATGCCGCGTTGTTGATAATCGCCCACGCGAGATCCTGCGCGCCGGTGAGGCGCTGGTCGGCGAGTTGCTTCGTGCTGAGTGCGGCGTCGGCGCGGAGTTGTCCAAGCTTGGGATCAATCGCCACGGGAAGCTCGGCGGCGGCGAGCGTGGCGCGGAGTTGCAGCAGGGTTGGATCCTCGGGCACCGGGCGTTTCGCGGCCACGACGGCGTGCTGTTTTTTCAAAAGCGCAGGATCAGTGGCACGGTGGTAGGCGGAGAGGGCGGCGGTTTGTGTGGCGGTGCGGTCGGCGGCGGGAGTCTTCAAGGTGTCCGCGATCTCGAGCGGAAGCCCCAGCTCCAGCGGATCGGCGGACGTAGTGACCCAGAGGCGAAAGCGGCCGACGGAGAAATCGTCGCGGAAGCGGTGAAAGAGCGAAAACGTGAGCGTGAGTCCCGACTCGTCACGGATCGGCTCGGCCAGCGCGAAGCGCGCGTAGTGCGGCTCGCCGAAACGCGGGCTAACGCCCCAGCCGTCGCGGCCTTCGTCAATCTTGCCATCAATGGCGGTCTTCACGTCGAATTTCTGCTGAGAGAAATCGGCGCGCGCGTCGGAAAACTTCGCGTCCTTGGCCTCGGGGTTGGCGGTCTTGCCCGCCCATTTGACCTGAAACTCGGTGAGGACAAAATTCCCCTTGGCCCGGCCCGGACCAAATCCGGGCAGCGCGTCGTCGGGCAGGACTTCGAGCATCACGCCGGTGATACCGTTGAGCTTGGTGTTGGCGACGAGGTTGTAGTCGACGTTCGTCGTCTTGTTGCCGGAGGCGAGATACGAGCCATCGTCGAGCCGGGCGAGCTTATGGGTGCTCGTCGCCTTGGCGGAGGTAAACGTCAGCGGCTGCCACGCAGTGGTGAGACGCGCCGGTGGCAAAGCGGTCTCCCACTCCGCTTGGCCGGCCGAAAGCGTGGCCTCGTAGTCGGCGAGCGCGTTGGTTTCGGCCGCAATCTTCTCGTCGCGCTTGCGCGCGGCCTCAGCGACCCGCGGCGCAATCTCGGTGACCCGCGTATCGACGGCAGCTTTGGCCGCGACGATGGCAGTCTCGCGGTCACGCTGTTTCTGCGCGAACACCGGCGCCCACCACTCCTCGCGTTGCGCGAGTTCAGCGGCAAGCGTCGTGTTCTGCGCGCCGATGGTTTTCCACGACGCGAGGGTCGAATCGATCTCCTTGGCGGTGGCGTGGCGGTTGAGCGCGCGGAGGAAAATCTCGTCCACGAGCTGGCGATCGTCGGTCGTGGCGGCGGTGAGTTTTGCCAGCTCGTTCTTCGGATCGTTGATCGCGCCGGAGACGGCGGGGCCGCTGAGGAGCGCCATCACGGAGCCGAGGCCGAGGTCGCCGTTGCGCTCGCACTCACAGGCGGATTCACGCACCGGACGGCCGAGGCTGGCGAGCAGCCCGCCGGCGACATCGATGGCGGAGTCGGGCAGCTGGGCCGCGCGCGTGCCGGGTTTCACGCCAGGGAAATTCGGAATGGAGCCAGTAACCTTGAGCACGGAATCGAAGAGCACCTCGGCGGGCAGGCGGCGCGCGATCGCGTGCGAGTAGTTGGTCCGGTCGTCGGCGTTCCAGCGGTTCGTCGCGAGCGTGAGCTGGTAGGTGCGCGACTGCACAATGGTGCGCTGGAGCCGGCGCACGTCGAATCCGCTCTGCACAAACTCCGCCGTGAGCCACGCGAGCAGTTCGGGATTCGAGGGCGGATTGCCCGCGCGAATATCGTCGAGGGGATCAATCAGGCCGACGCCCATCAGGTAACCCCACATCCGGTTCACGTAGCTGAGCGCGAAGTAGCGGTTGTCGGCCGAGGTCATCCACGCGGCGAGTTGTTCGCGACGCGTGGGCGCGGGAGGATTTTTGATTTTCGTTTTTGGGTTTTCGCTTTCGATCGTCGTGAGCTTTCCGAACGCGGCGAGTTTCGAGGTGTAGGGAAAAACCGGCGCCGTCACCTCACCAGTGCGGTCGTGCTTCACCTCGCCCTCGGCCTTGTCGTAAACGATCTCGTAGAGCGGCTTCGCGCCTTCGACGGCGGTGCCGGCGATCGTCTTGGTGCCGCTCTCAGGATCCTTTTTCAGGTCCACCTGAGCGAAGAACGCCGAGAGCTGGTAATACTGGTCCTGCGTCCAGCGCTCGAAGGGATGGTCGTGGCACTTGTTGCAGTTGAAACGCGTGGCGAGGAAGAGATGGGTCGTGTTCTCCATCGTCTCCGTCGGCGTGCGGAGCACCTTGTAGTAGCTCGCGGCGGGATGCTCGCGGTTCGAGCCGACGGCGGTGAGAATCTCCCGCGCAAACTTGTCATAAGGTGTGTTGGCCGCGACCT
>JBDSGI010000670.1:0-3350 GCA_039919035.1 Opitutaceae bacterium | reverse complement strand
CATGGGCAACAGCAAGAACGGGAAGAACGGGAAGACAAGTCGCGGAGATTTTTGCCCGCCGCTTCCGTCCCTCCGCGCAATCTCAGAATTTGAAAGTCCCGCACTGCGCCTGCTGCCGCATCCAGTGATCCACCAGCACCAACGCTGTCATTGCCTCGACAATTGGCACCGCGCGCGGCACTACGCACGGGTCGTGCCGGCCGCGCCCGATCAATTCGGTGCTGGCTCCGTGGATATCTACCGTCTGCTGCGGCCGGAGAATCGTCGCGGTCGGCTTGAACGCCACGCGAAAGACAATCTCCTCGCCGTTGCTGATGCCGCCCTGCGTGCCGCCGCTGCGATTTGTGAGCGTGCGCACGCGCCCGTCGCGCGGCTCAAAGAGATCGTTGTGCTCGCTGCCGCGGAGGCGCGCGCCGGCAAATCCACTGCCCAGCTCGAAGCCCTTGGTCGCCGGCAGCGACAGCATTGCTTTTGCGAGGTCAGCCTCAAGCCGGTCAAACACCGGTTCGCCCAATCCGGGTGGCACCCCGCGCACGCGGCACTCGATCACGCCGCCCACCGAATCTCCCTCACTGCGCACCGCCTTGATGCGCTCGATCATTTTCTCGGCGGTCGGCAAATGGGGGCAGCGCACGGCGGTCGCCTCAACCGCGGCGAGCGTCGGAAAGGCCTCCCGCGCCTCGTCCGGCATAACGATGTCATGCACCTGCGTAAGAAACGCGCGAATCTCCACCCCGCCGGCGTCGCCGCCCGGCTCCGCCCTTGCTCCGCCCATGGAGAGGATTTTCCTCGCGATGGCCCCGGCGGCCACGCGCCCGATCGTCTCGCGCGCGGAACTCCGGCCACCGCCGCGATGATCCCTGATTCCAAATTTCGTCTGGTAAGTGAAGTCGGCATGCGACGGCCGGAACTTGTCGCGCATTTCGTCGTAGGCGCCCGGTCGCTGGTCGGCATTGCGCACCAACAGCGAGATCGGCGCTCCCGTGGTGCGACCTTCAAACACACCGGCGAGGATTTCCACCCGGTCCTCCTCCTTGCGCGGTGTCACGATGTCGCTCTGGCCGGGACGGCGGCGGTCGAGTTCCACCTGGATGTCGGCCGCTTCCAGCGGCAGGCCCGGGGGGCAGCCATCGACGACCGCGCCGACGGCCAGGCCGTGGCTTTCGCCCCAGGTGGTGACGGTAAAATTTTTCCCGAACGTGTTCGGCATCGCAGCGCGGGAGGGTTGGCGGCGCCGATTCCACCGGCAAGCGGCAAATCGGCACGACGTCCGCCCGAAATTCGAGGCAACAAAGCCGCCGCCATCACGTCCCACGTTGTGCACAACACCGTTTACAAGTCAGCCGCTTTGACTTCTTTGGGATGGTCCCAGCGCGCCGCCCGCCACTCCAAACATCTTTTCACTGCATGACTTCGCGTCTCGTCCGTTTGACTGCCGTTCTCGCGGCGTGGGCCATGGTGCCAAGCGCTCTTGCTCAAAATCCGCCGCCGCCCTCACCCGCGCAAGCCAGTGCCTTGCCCGTCCGGCCGGCCGTTCCCTCGGTGCCGCCGGCCGGATTAGACGACGAACCGGTCGGCCCAATCACGCTGCCGGCCGCGAACCTTACCGAAGTGCTCGAACTGCTGGAGCGCCTGACCGGCCGCATGGTCATCCGCCCGGCCCAGCTCCAAGTCGTCCCCGAATACAATATCAACATCACGCGGAAAATCACGAAGGCGGAGGCAGTCGTCTTCCTTGAGACCGTGCTCGCGATGAATCAAATCGGGATCGCGCCAGCGGGAGACAATTTCATTAAGATCGTCAACCTGCAGAACCTCCGCCAAGAAGCGCCGGAATGGATTGAAGGCAGCACGCTGGATCGGCCGGCCACCGGGAAGGCGGCCACGAAGCTTTTTCAACTTGATTTCATGCGCGTGCAGGAGGTCGTCCCCATGCTGCAGGCCGGCATCCTCAATCCGTCCTTCGGCCAACCGGTGATGCTGCAAAACGCCAACGCCGTTTTTATCACGGACAGCATCAGCAATCTTCAGCGCGTCGAACGCATCCTCCAGCAGGTCGACAAACCCGTTACCGCCGGCATGAAGCCGAAGTTCTATTCCGTGCGCAACGTCAAGGCCAGCGAGCTCGTGAACAAGCTCCGGGCCATTACCCAAGGCACCCTGCAGCAGCAGCTCGGTCAGGCCACGACTTACAGCGCCGACGACCGCACCCAGCAAATCGTCGTGGTCACCGATCCGCGCCAATGGGATTTCTTCACCGAACTGATCGAAAAGCTCGACCAGAAGTCCGACCCCAATACTCGCACCGAGGTGCTCAAACTTAACCACGCCAAGGCCAAGGACGTCGTGGACGTGCTCAGCCGCATCATCACCGGCACCACCGCCGCACTCCAGAAGCAGAGCGCCGGCTCCGTGCGTCCCGGCCAGCCCGGTTCGCCAATGCCGGCGCCGCCCGGCGCACCTCAACCCACGGTTGTCTCCGGCAGCAGCGCCGGAAACCCAAATCTGGAAGGCGCGGCTTCCACCGAGTTCAGCGCCCTCATGACTGTGGTCAACGACGAGCGCAGCAACGCCGTCGTCGTCTTCGGCACCTCCGATGATATCCGCCTCGCCCGCGAACTCGTCGAGAAACTCGACATCGTGCTCGCGCAAGTCCGCATCGAGGTCGTCATCGCGGATGTCACGCTCGACGACAACCACGAGTCCGGCATCAGCGCCCTCGGTTTGAAGGTCGACGGCAACAAATTGGTGGGCTTCTCCGGCAGCGAAGCGTCTGTCACCGTTTCGAACGGTGTCATCACGCGCCCCGGCCTCGATCTCGCCGCCGAGATCGCGATCAAGACCACCCCGCGCAAGCGGAACAATTCGATCATCACCCAGCCCTCCACCGTCACCAGCCATGGTAAGGAGGCTAAGTTTTTCACCGGTGAGACCCGGCCGGTCGTCACCGGCACCATCAACTCAGCCGCCGGCGCCACGACCGGCCTCTCCTCGAGCTCAACCGTCACGCAACAGCAAATCGGCACGACCCTAACCGTCACACCGTTCATCGGCGTCAACGGCTCCGTGCAGCTCGACCTTACCCAAACGGTGGAGGATGTGACAGGCACGGTCCCGGTTGACGCCAACATCCAATACATCATCGGCCGGCGCGAATCGAAGAACTACGTCAGCGCCATGTCCGGTGACATTCTCGTATTTGGCGGATTCCGGAAGAGTGCCTCGGTCAATGAGACCAATCGTCTCGGCCCGATTCCGTTTCTCGGCGACCTCTTCGGTTCGCGCAAGAAATCCAATACCCGCAGCGAACTCGTGTTCTTCATCCGGCCCACCGTCCTCATCAACAATCC
>JBDSGI010000669.1:0-2765 GCA_039919035.1 Opitutaceae bacterium | reverse complement strand
CCCATCATCGGCATCGGCGCTTCGGCGGGCGGACTTGAGGCGCTGGATCAGTTCCTCGGGCACGTGCCGGCGGGCAGCGGGATGGCGTTCGTCATCGTCCAGCATTTGGATCCGACCCGCAAGGGCATCATGCCCGAGCTGCTTCAGCGCGCGACCAAGATGAAGGTGGTGCAGGTCAAGGATCGCACCACGGTCCGGCCGGACTGCGTCTATGTGATCCCGCCGAACAAGGATCTGTCGCTGCTGCGCGGCGTGCTGCACCTGCTCGAACCCACGGCGGTGCGCGGGCTGCGCCTGCCGATCGATTTTTTCCTGCGCTCGCTGGCGCAGGATCAGCACGAGCACAGTGTCGGCGTGATTCTGTCCGGCATGGGGTCCGACGGCACGCTCGGGCTGCGCGCGATCAAGGAGCAGGCGGGGGTGGTCTTGGTGCAGGACCCGGCGAGCGCGAAATTCGACGGCATGCCGCGCAGCGCGATCGACGCGGGCCTCGCCGACATCGTGGCCCCGGCGGAAGAGCTGCCGGAAAAAATCCTCGCCTACCTGCAGCGCACGCCGCTCACCCTGAAACCCGAAACGCCCCTCGAGGACAAGGCCCACAGCGCCCTGGAAAAAGCGATCATCCTGCTGCGGGCGCGCACGGGCCATGATTTTTCATTCTACAAAAAAAACACGCTCTACCGCCGGATCGAGCGCCGGATGGGCCTCCATCAAATCGCCAGGATGGGCGGCTACATCCGGTATCTGCAGGAGAACTCGCAGGAGCTGGACCTGTTGTTCAGGGAACTGCTCATCGGCGTGACGAATTTTTTTCGCGATTTCGAGGCGTGGGAGCAGCTGCGCACCCACGCGATCCCGGAGCTGCTCGCCGGCCGGTCGGCCGGTCCGCCCCTGCGGGCGTGGGTGACCGCCTGCTCCACCGGGGAGGAAGCATATTCCCTCGCGATGGTGTTCAAGGAGGCGCTCGACGAGATGAAGCCCCGCTCCAACTTCACGCTGCAAGTCTTCGCCACCGACCTGGACCCGGACGCGATCGACAAGGCGCGCCATGGGCATTTCCCGGACAACATCGCGGCGGATGTGTCGCCCGCGCGACTGACCCGCTTCTTCACCAAGGAGCAGCACGGCTACCGCGTGCGGAAGGAAATTCGCGAGATGGTGATTTTCGCGCCGCAGAATCTGATCATGGATCCGCCGTTCACCAAGCTGGACTTCCTGACCTGCCGCAACGTGCTGATCTACCTCGCGCCGGAGATGCAGAAAAAACTCATCCCGCTGTTTCACCACAACCTGAATGAAGGCGGCATCCTCTTCCTCGGCAGCTCGGAAACGGTCGGCGGCTTCACGGATCTGTTTGCGCCGCTCGACGCCAAATCCCGGCTGTATCGGCGGACGGTGTCGGCCTCGCGATCGGCGCCGGTGGAGTTTCCCCCCACTTTCAGCGCCCCTTTGCCCCGCGGCCCGGAAGCGCGCCCGGTGCCGAAACCGGTCGCCAGCCTGCAATCGCTGGCCGATCAACTGGTGCTCGAGCGCTACGCGCCGCCGGCCGCGCTGGTGAACGACCAGGGCGACATCCTCTATATCAGCGGTCACACCGCCCAGTATCTCGAGCCCGCCGCCGGGAAGGCCAACTGGAACATCTTCGCCATGGTCCGCGAGGGCCTGCGCCACGAACTCACCGTAGCCTTTCAGAAGGCGCTCCGGGAAAAAAAATCCGTCACGTTCCTCGGCCCCACCCATGGGCCCGTCGGCCACGAGCGGCTGGTCAAAATCACGCTCCAGCAGCTGGAGGAAGCCGGCCCGTTGCGGGGGCTCGTGATGATCGTCTTCGCCGAACTGCCCGCGCCCGCGGCGCTCAAAGTGCCGCGCGGGAAGGCCAAGTCGCCCGCCCACGCGCCGCGGATCGCGGAGCTGGAGCGCGAACTCCAGTCGGCCCGCGAACTCGCCCGCACCACGCGCGAGGCGCGGCAGATTGCGCAGGAGGAACTCACCTCCACCAACGAGGAACTCCAATCCGCCAACGAGGAATTGCAGTCCACCAACGAGGAACTCACCACGTCGAAGGAGGAGATGCAGTCGCTCAACGAGGAACTCCAGTCGGTCAACACCGAGCTGCAGAGCAAGGTGGACGAGCTCTCGCTCGTCAGCGACGACATGAAAAATCTGCTCAACAGCACGGACATCGCCACGCTGTTTCTGGACAAGGAACTCAACGTCCGCCGCTTCACCCCGCAGGCGACCAAAATCATCAAGCTTATCCCCAGCGATGTGGGCCGGCCCATCACCGACCTCGCCTCGGAGCTGAGTTACCCGGAACTGGCCGACGACGGCCGCGAAGTGATCGACACGCTGGTCGCGGCGGAGAAGCCGGTCGGCACCAAAGACGGCCGCTGGTTCACGGTGCGCATCATGCCCTATCGCACGCTCGACGACCGGATCGACGGCTTGGTGATCACCTTCGCGGACATCACCACGTCGCGGACGACGGCGACCAGGCTGGGGGAGAAGCACGCGAGCCTGGAGAAGCGCTTCACGCAGCAGACCGCAGACCTCGTGAAATCCCGCTCCGGCGCGCCCGCGCCCGCTCGCGACCGCAAAAAAAATCGCGGTGGGAAATCCAAATCGTGAACCGCCGCTTTTCTCCAAAAATGCCCGCCGACCGAAACGATCCGAAGGCCCAAATCCGGTTGACTGCGGATGGCAGCGATGGCGCGGATCGTTTCGCACCGCGATGCCTTCATCCGCGCCAGCTGCGGCCAGGCCCG
>JBDSGI010000668.1:0-3987 GCA_039919035.1 Opitutaceae bacterium | reverse complement strand
TCGACGGCGTCGAGGCCAACGATCCTTACGGCATCAACGACAGTGGCATGTCCTCGCTCCGCAGCCCGATCCCGCTCGAGGCGCTCTCCAACCTCACGGTCGAGCTCAACCCCTACGACATCCGCCGCGCGGGTTTCACGGGCGCGCTCCTCAATGCCGGCACGAAGAGCGGCACGAACCGCTTCTCCGGCTCCGCGCAATACGAACTCACCAACGAGCGCCTGCGCGCGAAGCACCCGGTCACGCGCTCGCGCGAGGCGTTCGATGAGCGCCGCTACACGTTGTCGCTGAGCGGCCCGATTTTGAAGGACCGCCTCTTCTTCGCCTATACCTTCGACGATTTTCAGCGCAAGGCTGATGCGCCCGCGGCCGGTTTCGTGCTCACGTCCGCCTCGCTCGGGCTGCTCGATCAGGCGGTCGCGCGCGCCAAGGCCCTCGGCTACGACCCCGGCACGCTCACTGGCGACGGCGGCAACATTACCGGGCAGAAAATCCACCTCGGCAAACTCGACTGGAACATCTCCGGGCAGCACCGCGCCAGCTTCACCTTCCGGCAGAACGAGGGCAGCCTGCCCACGTTCACCGGCCGCACGAGCTTCACCGGCACGACGCTGAGCAACCAGTGGTTCGACAATCCGCGCGATACCCGGAGCTACACGACGCAGGTCTTCAGCCAGTGGACGCCCGATCTTCGCACGGAGGCCTCGCACAGCTACACGACCTACGAGGCCGGTGGCCGAAATCGCGGCGCGGCGTTCCCCGCCGTCGGGATTGCTGGCTTCACCGGGGTGCGCCAAGACACGGGCGCAACGATCACCACCGGCTTCCTAAATTTCGGCACGGGCTTCAACGGCCATCTGAATTCCCTCAATACCAAGGAAACCCTCACCAAGTTTTCCGGCGAATACTCCCTCGGTAACCACACGCTCGTCGTCGGCGGCGAGCGGGCGCGCATCACCTACGACAACCGTTTCCTTCCCGGCTCCTACGGCAGCTACACGTTCAACAACACCGGCACCGCTGGCACTCCCACCTTCCGTTCCGGCTTGGACAACTGGATCGCGGGCCTGCCCACGTCCTACACTCTCGCGCAAGCTCTGCCCGGCACCACCATCGAGCAAGCTTACGCCCGCTGGACCTACACGGGCTACTCTTTCTATATGCAGGACACCTGGCGGCCCACTAACCGCCTGACCGTCGTCGGCGGCCTGCGCTACGATCTGCCCACCACTTCGAAGGCGCCGGCCTTGAACACCGCCTTCTCCAATGCGTTTGGCGTGCGTAACGACGGCACCAACGACGGCAATAGCAGCATCTCGCCCCGCGTGGGCTTCAATTATCGCGTCCCTGCTGATCGCAAGACCGAGGTGCGCGGCGGCGTCGGCCTCTTCGTCGGCCGCAGTCCCGCCGTCTGGCTCGCCAACGCCTACCAGAATGCCGGCACGGTCGGGACCACCACGATCAACGTAAATGGCAACAACCAGCCCACCCTCCAATTCCAGCCCGACGTCACCCGCCAAGCCGCGCCCATCGGCACGCAGTTGCCCAACATCAGTCTCACCGATCCGAATTTCCAAAGCCCCTCGCTCTGGAAGGGCAATCTCGCGCTCGATCACCAGCTGCCGTTTGGCGGGCTCACCGTCTCCGCCGAGGTCACGGCGAGCCAAGTGGACAAGGGGCTCATGGTGGAGTTTCTCAATTTTCAGACCGCGACTACCGGGCCCGGCACGCTGCCGGACGGCCGCATCCGCTATGCCGGCAATATCACGCCCGCTTTCAGCACGAGCGCCACGCCCAACAACGTCACCACGTTTCCCCAGACCAACACCCTCGGCCGCCGGCGCGTCGCGGGCTTTGGCGATGTCTATCGCATTACCAACGCCAACAACGGCCGATCGCGCGATTTCACCCTGAGTTTGAGCCGCCCGATGCGGGAGAAGTGGTCCGCCAACCTCGCGTGGACGCGCGGCTCCGCCACCGAGGTCAGCCCGCTCACTTCCTCGACCGCCGGCTCCCTCTTCACCTCGCGCGCGATCTACAATCCCAATGAGCGCACCGCCTCCACCTCCAACACGCAGACCCGCGACAAGATTGTCGCCCGCTACGTGCGCGAGTTCGAGTTCATCAAGAAATTCAAGACCACCGTCGGCCTCGTCTACGAGGGCCGCACCGGCCGCGCCTACAGCTGGGTCTTTTCCGGCGATGCCAACGGCGACGGCATCACCTTCAACGACCTCTTCTACATGCCCACCGGTCCGAGTGACCCGAAGGTGCGCTGGATCAACCCGGCCGAGCGCGACGCGTTTTTCGCCTTCGCCGCCACCAACGGGCTGAACAAATATTCCGGCGGCGTCGCGCCCCGCAACAGCGAGCGATCGCCGTGGCAGCAGACTGTCGACCTCACGATCACCCAGCAGATCCCCATTCGTGGCCGCGTGCGAGCGGAAGTCTTCCTCGAGGTCATCAACCTCGCGAACCTCTTCGACAAGGACTGGGGCATTGTTGAGGAAGTGCCGTTCGCCTACCGCCGCCAGGTCGCCGGCGCGATTTTCGATCCCGCGGCCAACGGCGGGCAGGGGCAGTATGGGTATGTCTTCAACAGCAACACCCTCGACGGCGTCCCGATCACGGCGGGCGACACTTCCACCTCGCGCTGGCAGTCGAAGCTTGGCATCCGCGTGAAATTCTGATCGGGCGGAGAGTGCGTCTGAGCGGCCGTCACAAGCGGCCGCTTTTTTTGCGCCGGAAGGCGACGCACATTTCGGTTCACCCCGGCGTGAAAGCGGATTCGATGCCCCGTGTGAATCCGCGTGCGACGATCCCCCCGGCTGGTGGCACCGCGCCCGGGCGTATCCGGCTGGCGGCCGTCTTGATCGTGGCCGCCGTGTGCGCCGCGTGTCACAACAGCTTGGGTGGCCCGTTTGTCTTCGACGACGTGCCGTCGATCCTCGAGAACCCGGCGGTGCGGGGCTGGGCGGCGTTGGGCGAATCGCTGCGGCTGGGTGCGGAGGGCGGCCTCACGACGAGCGGTCGGCCGGTGGTGGCGCTCAGCTTCGCCTTGAATCACACAATCGGCGGCGACCACGTCGCGGGTTACCATGTGCTCAACGGAGCGATCCACGCCGCGGCGGCGCTGTGCCTCTTTGGGCTCGTGCGCCGCACGCTGCTCACGCCGCGGTTGCGCGGACGTTTCGGAGCCGCCGCGCTGCCGCTGGCCGCGGCGACCGCGCTGCTGTGGGCATTGCACCCACTGCAGACTGCCGCGGTCACCTACATGGTTCAGCGGGCGGAGTCCCTTGCCGCGCTGTTCGTGCTGCTCACGCTCTATGCGTATGTGCGCGCCACCGCGGCCACAGGTGTGGCGGCGCGGCGCTGGCGCGGCGCGAGTGTGGCGGCGTGTGCGCTCGGCATGGCGAGCAAGGAGACGGCGGCAACGGCGCCGCTGCTCGTGCTGCTCTACGACCTGGCTTTCGTGAGTGGGGCGCTCCGGGAAGCGTGGACGACACGGCGGGGATACTATGTCGCGCTGGCTGCGACGTGGCTGCTGCTTCTCTGGCTCGTCGTGGGCACCGGCGGGCGCGGCGGCACGGCTGGGTTTGGCGCCGAAGTGTCGGCGTGGAGCTATGCGCTCACGCAGTGCCGCGCCCTTGTCCTTTACCTCGGCTTGGTGGCGTGGCCGTATCCGCTGGTCTTCGACTACGGGCCGGCCATGGCCGGCGATCTCGGCGAGGTGCTGCCGCAGGCGGTGCTGATTGCGGGATTGATCGGGGGCGTGGTGGTGGCGCTCGTCCGTCGGCCGGCGCTCGGGTTTCTCGGCGCGTGGTTTCTGCTGCTGCTCGCGCCTAGCTCGAGCTTTATCCCGGTGGTTACGCAGACGATGGCGGAGCACCGCGTTTACCTTCCTCTGGCTGCGCTGGTGGTGGCCGTTATTTTGCTCATGCACTGCGCGCTGGGCGTCCGGGCAGGGGCCGGTTTCGGCGTGGCGGC
>JBDSGI010000667.1:0-3149 GCA_039919035.1 Opitutaceae bacterium | reverse complement strand
AAACGTGAGCGTGTTCGCGCCGTTGCTGATGGCCGCGGCGGCTCCGGTGGCGGCGAGCGGCGTGACGTTGCGCAAGGCGTTGTTGCTGCTCCAGCCATCCGTGTCCGCGCGCTCGGCGAAAAAGGCCGCCTGATGCCGGCCAAGATAGCGGAGCCAGTCGGTCTTGGCGCGCGTGAAATCGAGGGTGTACGACGCGGTGAGCCGCACGTTCTCGTTCTTGCCGGGAGCGTCGATACGGGTGGGCACGCCCTCGGTGTAGAGCTTGCCAACGTTGGGGTTGGGCTGGCCGTTGGGCAGCTTGGCGTTTGGGTCGACGAAAATAAAGTCCTGCTGGCCGACGACGCCGTTAAGGGCGGTGAGCCGGTTGTCCACTTTGTTGTAGGCGAGTTCAAAAAAGAAATCGCGGGTGACCTGCTGCTCGAGGAAAACCTGATAGGTCTTATAGTCGTTCAACCGGAGCGCGGTGCTGCCGAAATTGCTGGCGAAGGTCGGGTAGATCGAGTCGTTCACGAGCGAGCGGAAATTGGCGCCGTTCACCGCAAACGTGTTGAGCGGAAACCCCGCGAGGTTGAAGGCGGGCCTGGCGCTCTGCGCGGTGTTGGTCTGGGCCATCGTGGGGATTTGCATTCCGCCGAGGGAAAACTGGGTCGAGACCAGGCTGGTGCTGGCGTAGTTGATGGTTCCCGTGGGCTTGCCTCCGGCGGTGTTGACGAAGGTGGAGACGATCGGCGAACCGGCGGCGAACCAGGGCGTGACCGAATCATACACCGGCCAGGGACGCACGGCCGGCACGTTGACCAAGCCTTTCTCGAAATTAACCCGCACTGTGGTTTTCTTGAATGGCGTCAGCGTCAGGGTCACGTAGTGCCGACGCTGAAAATCCTCCGTCGGCGGGCGGAAAGTGTTCCGCGCTTCGTAAACGCCCGAATAGCGAATGGCGGCGAGCCCGGCTTTCAGCACTTGGTTGTGATCCACCGTGCCGCGGTAGGAGCCGCGGTCGTCCACCTGATAGGCGACCGTCGTGGCGGTCTTGAACCTCGCGCGCTTGCTGGAGGAGATGAACGCGCCGGAGGCATTGCCCAAGCCGAAGAGGATCGCATTGGGACCGCGCGTGAAGGTCAGCGCCTCGGTGTTGAAGCGATCATTCGGGATGTTGCTGGTGAAAAAATCCTGGGCAACGACCGAGGAGCCGCCGCCGCGCGTCACGAACTGCTGGTTACCGACGTTGATGAAGTCGTTGCCGTTGCCGCTGACATCGCTGGTCGTGGCGACGAACGGATCGGTATTCGGGGCGAACGCCATCAGGTCGTTGATACTGGTGGCGCCGAGATCGTCCATCAGCTGCTCGGTGAAGATCGTGAGCGCCGAGCCAATGTCTTTAATGTCGGTGGACATCCGGGTGCCGTTGAGCGTCTGCGACGGCAGGTAGCCCTTGTCGGCGGTGGCATCGACTTGGAAAGGCGAAAGGACGACGGCGGAATCGGTGGGCGGGGGAGCGGTGGGAGTAGCCGGCGCGGTTTGCGCGACGACGGACAGGGGCAACGCGCCGAAGAGCGCGGCTAGAATGAAACACAGGCGGGATACGGCGGGGTAGTTCATGGGATGGGATAAAATGTTTGATCGAGCGTATTCGCGATCCGGGGCGGACGGCTTCGTTTTTTTCGTGCTTGTTTTGGCCTTCGTGGCCCCCGAGAGCGCAGGAGGTCAGAACCTGAAGCTGCTCGTGAATTGATAGGTGCGGGGCTCCTTCAAGTTGTAAACGGCGACGCTGGGCGTGTGCTTGCCGTCACGGCTGTCGACGGCGATCAGCGGGAAGACAGTGTTCCGGTCGAGGATGTTGCGGACATTCATCTGCAGGCGCCAGTCGATGCGGTCTTTGAACAGCTTTCGCTTGTAGGTGATCCAACCGCCAAAATTCGCCCACGCCGGCGCGTGATAGGGCTGGGTGGGATCGAGGACCAGTTTGGAATCGACGGCGAAGCCGTTGATTGCTTTGCCGCGGGCGTTCATGCTGCCGCCGACGGAAAAGCCCGCGAGCGGGCCGCGGCTGGCGAAGTCGTAGCTCTGGATGAGATTCAGCGTCCAGTTGGAGGCAAAGTTGGCGGAGGGGCTGTTGCGGATGGCGTTGAAATTCACCAGCGTGTTTTCGAGTTCGGCGATTCGCTGGGCGACGGTCAGACCGTTGGTCGCATCGAGAGTTTGCCACTCGGGATGTGATTTCAGGATCGGAATGTATTGCGCCATGTAGGTGTTGATGAAGACGCCGCGGGCGCTCGTGGTGTTGTCGCCGCGCTTGCTGCCGTTGAGGGTCAAGCGCCACTGCTTGGTGGGATTGGCGGTGAGCGAAAATTCCCAGCCCTTCGAAGTGGTGGACACGACGTCGGACCAGACTGTGGCGATCGTGGAATAGGGCGAGGTGTAGTATTTCGCGTCGCGCGTGAAATCGCCGATGGCGATCCAGATTTGATCGAATTGCTTGAAGTTGCCGGCGGCATTGCTGGAGATGCCGTCAGGACCGTTTAGGCTGCTGTTGGTGTAGTAGGTGACGTCGAGGAAGAGGCGGCGCTCGAAAAATGAGAACTTCAGGCCGTAGTCTTTGCCTTCGCCCTCGGGGTTCGGCAGCAGGTCGCCAAACACATTCCGGCTTGAGGCGTTGACCTGAAAATTATTGGACGTGTTGTAGCTCAGGCTCATCCAGGGTAGCGCGTGGAAAACCAGGCCGCGGGTGTTGGTTTTTCCACCCCGCTCCGTCCGGATGGCCGGGGCGAACGAGCGCAGATTGAGGCCGCTCGGCCGCGGGAAAGCCTGGTTCACGTCGCGGCGACTGGCGAAATCGTTGGGAAAGGCCGCCCATGAAGTCAGGTCATCTTCGCGGAGGCCGTTGGTTACGACGATCCGGTCTTTCCACAGGAAACTTTGGACCGCGAGCGCCTTGGTGCGGACGACGGATTGGGCCACCGTCGGGCCCTGTTGCGACATGAAGGCCGGCGTGATGCCGCTCAGGTCACAGGCAGGTAGCGGGTCGTTGGCGTAGAGCACGGGAATCGCCTCGATATGCCGGCCGATGGACGTGCCGACCTTGTTCGCCGCGTTGTCGTAGTAGTAACGGTATTGAATCGCGTTGGCCCCGTTATTGATCGCGGCGGCCG
>JBDSGI010000666.1:0-5081 GCA_039919035.1 Opitutaceae bacterium | reverse complement strand
GCCGTTCTTCGTTTATCTGCCGCACTACGCAATTCACGCCGGCCATCAGGCACTGCCGGCCACGCTCGCGAGGTTCAAGGCCAAGCCGCCGGGCGCGCAGCATCGTGACCCGCTCTACGCCGCCTGCCTTGCCGATCTCGACAACGGCGTCGGCCTCCTGATGCAAAAAATCGCCGACCTCGGCCTTGAGAAAAACACGCTCGTCGTCTTCACCAGTGACAACGGCGGCATCCAAATGTCGTCGCAGGAACCCCTGCGCGGCAACAAGGGCGGTTACTACGACGGCGGCATACGCGAGCCCTTCATCGTGCGCTGGCCCGGCGTGACGCAGCCCGGCAGCTGTAGCGACGTGCCGGTGATCAACGTCGATTTTTTTCCGACCTTTCTCGCCGCCGCCGGCGCACCCGTGCCCGCCGGAAAAGAACTCGACGGCGAAAGCCTGCTGCCCCTCCTCAAACGCGAGGGCCCGCTCAAACGCGACGCGATTTTCTGGCACTTCCCCGGCTACTTGAGTCAGCCGGTGATTCGGGGCCGCGACTTGGACGTGCGCACGGGATTTCGTTCCCGCCCCGTGAGCGTCATCCGCCAGGGCGATTGGAAACTCCACCTCTTCCTCGAAGAATGGGTGCTCGACGGCGGCCGCGCGAAACTCGCGACGAACCACGCCGTCGAACTCTACAACCTGAAAGACGACCTCGGCGAACGCGTCGATCTCGCCAACACCCAGCCCGCCAAGCGCGACGAACTCCTCGACCGGCTGCTGGCGTGGCACCAATCCGTTCACGCGCCGATCCCGACCGAGCCGAATCCGAAATACGCCCCCGGCACCGCGCCCAAGAAAAAGGGCAAGGGCCAGGGCAAGCGCGCAAACGACGATCTCTGATCGGGCACCCCAAAAAGATCCATTTTATGAAACTGAAAAACACCCTTCGTCTCTCGTTCCTAGCGGCGATCTGCCTCACGCCGTTCGTCGCCCGCTCGACCTTTGCCGCCGCGCCCACCGCAGTGCGGCCCAATGTCGTCATCATCCTGACCGATGACATGGGCTTTTCCGACATCGGCTGCTACGGCGGCGAAATCAACACGCCGAACATCGACCGTCTCGCCGCAGGCGGCATGAAGTTTTCGCAGTTCTACAACTGCGGCAAGTGCGAGCCCAGTCGCGCGGCGCTCGTGACCGGCCACCAGTGGTTCACGCATCAGCCCGACATGAACGTCCGCACGGAAGCCCCGAACTTTGGCGAAGTGCTCCGCCCCGCTGGCTACCGCACGATGATGGTCGGCAAATGGCATTGCGCCGGTGTGCCCTTCGAGCGCGGATTCGACCGCCACTTCGGTTTCATGGGCGGCGGCACCGATTCGTTCAACGGCGACAAATCGTTCACCCTCGACGGCAAACCCTGGCCGGTGCCGGCGAAAGATTTCTACGCGACCACCGCGCTGACGGATTACGCCGTGCGTTTCATCACGGAGGAGAAGCAGGCGCATCCCGACCAGCCGTTTTTTCTCTACCTCGCCTACAACGCCCCGCACGCCCCCATTCTTGCACCCGCGAGTGAGGTCGCCAAGTATCGCGGCAAATATCTGAAGGGCTGGGACGAGGTGCGCCGCGCGCGCTTCGCCAAGCAGCAGCAACTCGGGCTCGCCGGACCCGGTTGGAATTACCCCGAACGGCCCGCGACGATTCCCGCGTGGGAAACGCTCGACGCGAAGTCCAGGGATTTCGAAGACCTGCGCATGGCGACCTACGCCGCGATGGTAGACAACGTCGATCAGGGCGTCGGCCGCATCATCGCCACGCTCGAAAAGCTGGGCCTCCGCGACAACACGCTCGTCATTTTCCTCAACGACAACGGCGCGAGCCCCAACGACCGCGTGCGGCGCGGCGAGTTCGGCACCGCCGGCACCACGTGGAACGTCGGCGTCGCGTGGGCCTTCACGTCCACCACGCCGTTGAAATTCTACAAGCGCACCCAGCACAGCGGAGGCGTCACGACGCCGTTCATCGCCAACTGGCCCGCCGCGATCGCACCGCGCGCCGGCTACGACGACCAGCCCAACCAGATCGCCGACATGTTGCCCACGCTGCTGGAAATCACCGGCGCGAACTACCCCGCGAAATTTGGCGACAAGACTCTCCCGTCGCTCACCGGCCGCTCCTTCGCCCCGATCCTCACGCGGGCCGCCGTGCTCCCGCCCCGCACCCTCCATTTTCAACTCTTCGCCAACCTCGCCGTCGTCGACGCCGGCTGGCGTCTCGTCACCGCCTACGGCGAACCGTGGCAGCTCTACGACCTCACCCGCGACCGCACGGAGACTCGTGACCTCGCCGCGAGCCAACCCGAAAAACTCGCGCACATGCTCGCATTGCAAAAGACCTTCGCGGCGCGCGACGACGTCCGCTACCGGCTCAACTCTGTCGAACGCGAGCCGCACTACGCCCCGATCTACCGCGCCGACGGCCGCATCGGCCCCGGGGCCAATGAGCGCCTCGACAATGAAGCCGCCGCTCTCCTCGCCACCAAAGCGCGCGCCGAGGGTCGGCAGCTCAGTGCCGCCGAACTCGCGGCCTTGGCCAAGGAGGCGGAAAAATCCGCTGGGGATCCCAGTGGCAAGGCCAAGAAAAAAGGCGCTGCCAAGCAGGAGAACTAGCCGACGCTCCCCTCCACCGCTCCCCTCTCGCACCTAAACGTCCGCCTTTGTTCATCACCTAATCCGCACCGCCGCCATGTCGGAGGCAGGAAAGGTTCCCTAACCCCGCCTAGTATAAAACCCGCAATCCCCATGAATCCGCTTCGACTGCTGATCCTAACCTTCGCGCTTAGTGTCCACCTCCTCGTCTGTGCGGCCGAGCCTTCCTCCACGCTCTCCGGTAACGTCTCCAATGTCGCCACCGGCAATCTCCTTGAGGGCGCGCGAGTGGAAATCCCGGCGCTCAATCGCTCCGCGCTCACGGACAAAGCCGGCCGCTATTTATTCGCGGCACTGCCTCCCGGCACGCACACACTCGTCGCCTCCTACACCGGCCTCGATAAGCTGGACGCCACTGTCACGGTGGCCGCCGGCGCGACCGTGATCCACAACTTCGATCTCACCGCCGATATCTACAAGCTCGCCGCATTCAAGGTCACCGGCGAACGCGAGGGCTTCGCGGCCGCGATCACCGCCGAGCGCAACGCTGACAACGTCAAGAACGTCGTCGCCACCGATCAGTTCGGCAATCTCCCGAACCTCAACGCCGGCGAGGTCGCGATGCGCCTTCCCGGCGTCTACGGCAACCTCGACGCCGGCGGCAACAGCTTCGGCTTCACCGTCCGCGGCATGGATACCTCGCTCAACTCGGTGACCATGGACGGCGGGCTCATGACCAGTCAGGGCGGGGCCAACCGCAGCGGGGTCGTCAACAACATCACGAGCACGATGTTTGAGCAGGTCGAGGTCACCAAGGGCCACCGGCCCGACGAGGGTGCCGATGCGCTCGGCGGCACGATCAACTTCAAGAGCCGCTCGCCGCTCACGCTGCGCGAAAAACGCCGTGTCACCTACAGCCTCATGGCCCGGCTCACCCCATCGTTCACGCAGCAAATCCCACTATTGCGCGAGCACCCGGCGCACCAGATTGTGAATCTCGGCTGGCAGGAGGTGTTCAACGCGTTCGGTGGCGAGCGCAATCTCGGCGTCGCCCTCAACCTCTATCACAGTGAGTTCGCGTTCGGCTGGTATAACACCACGCGTGATTTCCAGAACACCACGGCGCAGCCCGCGTTCCTCTGGGACTATCGCACGAGCGACACCTACAACCACCGCCGCCAAAACTCGGTCAACCTCAAGACCGACTATCGCCTGTCGCCGCACACCAAGCTCTCGGCGCTCGTGATGGCGTCCGATCAGTCGGTCGTTTTCCGGCGCAACTACGACACCCGCGCCTTCGTCGGCACCCAGGACACCGTGCCCAACGCAACCTCCGGCATCGTCCCCGGCTACACCGATCGCATCACGCAGGTCCGCCCCACCACCGGCTCGAACCTCGACATCACGTCGACGGGCCCGAACTTCACCTTCAACCGCACCCGTCGCTTTGATCTCGGTGCGGAGCAGACCTTCGGCCCGCTCGCGCTCGACTATGTCGCCCGCCGCACCTCCACCCACTTCACCACCGGCCAGGGCGAAGATGGCGGCTCGCTCGTCAATCGCCTCTCGAACATCGGCTGGATTCTCGACCGCACGAAGTCCGATCTCTACCCGAGCTTCACCCAGACCAACGTCACCCCGACGAACGACATCACCAACCCCGCCAACTATCGGCCGAACGGTTTTTTCACGAACAACACCACCAAGGCCAATCAGGACGTGACCGAGCTTCGCTTCAACGCGCGCTACACCCTGCCCGTGTCCGTGCCCTCGTCCATCAAGGCCGGTGCCTCGTGGCGCGACAACGGCATCGCAGACAAGAACGGCAACCGCCGCTGGACGTATCTCGGCACGGGTCCCCTCCCGTCCTATCCTTCGATCCGCACCCTCAACGCGGAGAAGACCGGCTTGGTGTTACCTATGTGGCAATCGTCCCAGTTCATCCACGATCGCCAGCCCGTCGACGCGACGCTCTGGCGCGAAGACAAATATTTCTTCGAGGCGAACAAATTCACCGGCACCGACGAGCTGTCCGAAAAAATCACCGCCTGTTACGTGATGGGACAGGCCCGCTTCGGTGCGACCGGCTTGCTCGCGGGCGTGCGCACCGAGCGCACCGAGACCAACGGATCGGGCTTCGTCCGCGCACGCGTGCCCAGCACCGCCGCCCAGCAGACCGCCGATCCGGTCGGCTCCGCGCAGCGTGACTACGCGGGTAATTTCCGCGAGAGCCATGGTCGCTACACCAAGTCGTTTCCCAGCATCCATCTCACGCGCGACCTCACGGCGAACCTCCGCGCGAAGCTCAGTTGGTCCACCAGTTTCGGTCGCCCCGGACTCGGTAATTACGGCCCCACCGCGACGCCCAACGAGAACAACCCGACCACCGGGACGCCGACCCTCACCGTCAACAATCCCAGCCTGCTCCCGCAAACCGCCACGAATTGGGA
>JBDSGI010000665.1:0-7686 GCA_039919035.1 Opitutaceae bacterium | reverse complement strand
CCGCTACGCACCTGAAAATAGAAGGGATCATCGACGCCATCACCGGAGCCACCCCCAACGGCCAGCCCGCCCCCGCCGGGAGCGACCAGGTGCCGCTTTCAAATCTTACGGAGCGCCGCAAGGCGTGGACCGCCGTCTTTTCGCACCAGATGCAGCGCGTCAATCTCGCCTTCGGCCTGAGCAACAGCCGCGAGAGCGACTACGTTTCGACCGGTTGGTCTTTCAACACGCTGACCGATTTCAACCAGAAGAACACGACGCTCCTCGTGGGCGTGGCGGGCAACGACGACAACCTGCGGGTTTTTTTCCAGAAGGAGCGCGCCCAGAAGCGCGGCAACGATCTGATCTTCGGCGTGACCCAGCTGCTCGATCCGCGCACGGCGGTGACGGCCAATTTCACTTGGGGTCGCTCCGATGGCTACCTCGCCGATCCCTACAAGCTCGTGCAGAAGGACACCGAGATCGTCCCGGGCGTTTCGCTGCCGCTGACGTTTGGCGAGAATCGCCCGGCGGATCGCGAAAAGTGGATCGTGCTGTTTGGGCTCAACCGTGCGTTTGCCGAAGCGCACGCCGCGGTTGATGCGAGCTACCGCTTTTACCACGACACCTACGGCACCAACGCCCACACGCTCGATCTTGCCTGGCTGCAGAATGTCGGGGAGCACGTGATTCTGCGGCCGGCCCTGCGACTCTACGAGCAAAGCGCCGCCAATTTTTATTACTACAAGCTCGATGGCACGTCGATCGTGCCAGTCGCCGGCCGCCCGCGTGAGAACGGTGCTTTCTACTCGTCCGACTATCGGCTCTCGGCGATGCGAACGGCCACCTACGGTCTCAAGGTGATTTGGAATGTAACGGATGCCTGGCAGTTCGACGCCGCGCTGGAGCGCTACGACATGCGCGGCACCGACCACGTCACCCCGCGGAGTGCCTATGCGCGGGCGAACATCCTTACCGTAGGCGGACGTTTTTCCTGGTAACCCGCATGGCCATCCTCGCCCAATCCCGTCGTGCTCCGCCACCGCCCGCTCCCGGGCAGGCGCTAGGTTTGCCGTTGCGGAAGCTTTCGTTCCCTGCGCTCGGCACGAATTGCGAAGTGCAGTATGTCGCGCCGGGCGGCACCGCGCAGGCGATGGGGTTTGAGCAGGCGGTGGTTTCATGGGTGACTGCGTTCGAGGGAAAATATTCGCGCTTCCGCCCCGACAGTCTCGTGAGCCGCATCAATGCCGCCGCCGGCCGCGACTGGGTGGAGATCGATCCGGAGATGGAGGCAATGCTCAAGCTCTGCGACAGCCTGCACTTCATGACCCAGGGCGTGCTCGATCCCACGGCGCTGCCGCTGATCAAGCTGTGGAATTACAAGGCTGAGTCACCGCGCATTCCGACCTCAGCCGAGATCACGGCGGCACGGGCGCTCGTGGGCTGGAAAAACGTCCAGCGCACGCCTGGCAAAGTCTTCCTGCCGGTGGCAGGGATGGCGCTCGACTTCGGCGGTTTCGGCAAGGAATACGCCGTCGATATCGCCGCGCGCATCGCAGAGGAGCATGGCATCCCGAGCGCGCTGGTTGATTTCGGCCACGACTTGCGCGCGGTGGGCGTCCCGCCGGATCGGCCGGCGTGGCATATCGGTCTCGAGGATCCGTTGAATCCGGGGCAGCACAACGCCAGCCTCGCCATCACGGGCAAAGGAGTCGCTTCGTCAGGCGACTACATCCGGCGCTTCGTCGTCGAGGGTCGGCGCTACGGTCACATCATCGATCCGCGGACGGGCTGGCCGGTCGCCAACGGTTGCCTGCAAGCGACGGTCGTGGCGTCGAGTTGTTTGCAGGCGGGCGTGCTGTCCACCACGGCATTTGTCCTAGGTGTGCCCAAGGGCGTCGATTTTATCCAGACGCATCCCGGCGCGGAAGGTCTGATCGTGATGGAAAAGGCGCGGGCGCAAACGCGGGGCTTTTTCAATTATGTCGCGACTTAAACATCTCCTGCTCGGTCTGGCATTGGGAATGACGGGCGCCGCGCTGGCGGGCGCCAGCGTTAAGGTCGGGGACGTGTTTCCCGAGCTGCGGGCATCCGGGGTGGTCGATCTAGGCGGAGGTGATCTTCCGGCCGTGACGGGCAAGGTCGTGCTGGTCGATTTTTGGGCATCATGGTGCGCCCCGTGCAAGGCCTCGTTCGGCATGCTGGCGAAATTGCAGCGGGACTATGGTCCGCGTGGGCTCGTGATTGCGGCCGTGAGTGTCGATGAGAAACCGGCCTCCGCCAAAGCCTTCGTCAAGAAACTGGCGCCGCCGTTTTCTCCCCTGCACGATGCGGCCCAAATGCTTGCTCAGCAGGTCGTCGTCCCGGCGATGCCTACGAGTTATTTGATGGGTCCCGATGGCCGCATTTCAGCGATCCACCAAGGCTTCCACGGCGAGCCGACCGAGCGCGAGCTGCGCCGGCAGATCGAGGCGCTTTTGAACGCGGCACCCACCAGTCATCCTTCCCAATGAAAAAGCTCATCGTTTTAGCCGGGCTCACCGCCGCCGTCTTCTTCTCGGGCTGCGCCAGCACCAACTGGGTGCGGGTGAAGCCGACCGAGCGGGAGACGCTGGCCAGCTACGCCATGCGGCCCGACCGCGATCCGCTTCACACCATGTTGAACGAGCACACCTTCTTCTCGCGCGAGTCGGCCGCGGGCGGCCGCGGTGTCGGGGGCAGTGGCTGTGGCTGCAACTGACGCAGGGCTGATAGGCGGCTTGACGCTGCCGGATGCATCGAAACCCTAACCGGCAGGCCACGGTCTCTCCGCCGTTCGCCAGAATGAGAATCCTTGTCATTGAAGATGAGCGTCAGCTGGCGGGCCACGTGGCGCGGGCCTTGGCGCGGCACGGTCACTCGTTGACAACGGTGCACGACGGTGCCGAGGGATTGCAGGTCGCGCTCCGCGATCCGCCGGATTTGGTGTTGCTGGATTTGAGCCTTCCTGGACTCGACGGGCTCTCCGTCCTTGGCCGGCTGCGCGAGGCGCAGAGTCCCGCGCGGGTGCTGATTCTCACCGCGCGCGGGGAGGTCGAGCATCGGGTGAAGGGACTGCACGCCGGCGCGGACGACTACCTCGCCAAGCCGTTTGCGATGGACGAGCTGGTCGCGCGGGTCGAAGCGCTGGGCCGGCGCGGAATGCCGAGCGATTCGCCCGACCTGCTGAAAGTCGCCGACCTCCAGATGGACATTCGCCATCGGCGGGTTACCCGGGCGGGCAAGGTCGTCGCGCTCTCGCCGCGCGAGTTCGACGTGCTCCAAGTTTTGCTACAGGAGCCGGGGCGGCCGTTCTCCCGCACCGAACTCTGCGAGCGAGTCTGGCAGCGCGACCACGAATACGATACGCGCACCGTCGAGATCTTCATCACGAGGCTGCGGAAGAAAATCGACTCGTCGTTTTCCGTGTCACTCATCCACACCCTTCGCGGCGTCGGCTACACCCTGAAAGGCCCCGCGTGATCCTGCGCTGTTTGCTTCCGTTTGCGGTGGCTGCGCTGCCGGCGCTGGCTGCGACGATTGAAGGCCGCGTGGCCCTGCCGAAGGCGCGCGCGATCCCGGTCGTCAATCAGCGCTACGAGATCGTCGCGAAAGCGGGTGTGCTCTCCACCAATCCGCCGGTGGCGATCGTTTATCTCGAGGGCGCGTTTCCCCGACCAACCGTGCCGCCCGCCGCGCAGATTGTGCAGAAAGACCTCACGTTCTTGCCGTCGCTGCTGCCGGTGCAAGTGGGCACGCGGGTCGAGTTTCCGAATCAAGACGACGCCTTCCACAACATCTTCTCGTTTTCGCCCGCGAAGCGTTTCGACCTCGGGCGCTATCGCGCTGACGAGCGGCCGATGCCGGCCCAGATTTTCGACACGGCGGGGCTGGTCACGTTGCGCTGCGACGTCCACGAACACATGCGGGCGCTCATTCTCGTTCTCGACACGCCGCACTTTGTGATCACGGCACCGGATGGCACGTTTCGCCTCACGGGCCTGCCCGCCGGCCGGCACACGCTCAAGGCGTGGATCGACAGCAAGCAGACGAAAGCCCGGCCGGTGGTGCTCGACGACGCGTCGGCGATAAGGGTGGATTTCCCGTGAGCGCGCCGGTGGAGTTGGAGGCCAACCGGGTGGCGGGCTTTCGCACCCGGCTGCTCGTGGCGACCATGATTGTCATTTCCAGCGTAACGCTGCTCGGGCTCTATTTCGGTGAACGCAGCCTCGCGAGCAACGTCGAGGCCGATTTGCGCCGCGAGTTTCAGGCCGAGCTGACGGCTCTGCGCGAGGCGCGCGCCCTGCGTCATGCCGGTCTGGTGGAGCGCTGTCGCACGCTTGTCCGCCGTGCCCGGATCCAGTCGGCGTTTGAAGACGATGCACTCGACCTGCTCTATCCGAGCGCCGAAAACGAGCTGCGTGACATCATGGCGTCGCCCGTCGATCCGGCCAGCAACGGTCCACCCCGTGGTCTCCACGCGCAATTCTACCGTTTCCTCGGACGCGACGGCGCCGTGATTGCGACGCCCAACAGCCGGGCGGTGGGTTCACTCACCGTCACGGAGGCCGCGCAGATTGCGCTGCCGGCGCTGTCCGCCGCGCCTCAGACTGGTTTCCTTACCCGTGACACCGCCTCGCCCGAACCGGAGGTGTTCGAGATTATCTCGATGCCCATTCTTTCCACCGACACGGCGGAACCCATCGCGGCGCTCGTGCTCGGCTTCGAGCCGTTCGCAGTCGGGCAACGCGAGGCCGGCACCGGCATGAAGAATGGCGTCCTGGTGCGCGGTCGCCTGCACTCGCCCGCGCTCCCGCCCGCCTCGGAGGCGTTGCTCGCGCGCGAGGTGAAGGAGAATCAGACGGCGCCCGTGCGCGTGGAACTCGACGGCGTGCCGCACCTGCTGTTCGCCGAGCGGCTCAATCCGGGTTCGCTTTACGCGCCGGCGCTTGAGGTCTGCGTTTTTCCACTTGGCGATTTGGCGACGCGCCAAGCGCGCCTGCGGTGGCAGGTGCTCGGAGCGGGGGTGCTGCTGCTGCTGGTCGGCTTCGGTGGGAGCCACGTCGTCTCAGCGCGACTCGCCGCCCCAGTCGAGAAACTCGCGGTCGATTCCGAGGCGAATCGCACGCAGCTGGTCCGGGCCGAGGCGGCGCTGGAGATGACAAGCGCGGAACTTCAGCGATCCGCACGCTTTTCCGCCGACGCTTCGCATCAGTTGAAGACGCCGGTGACCGTCCTGCGGGCGGGATTGGAGGAGCTACTGACCAAGGATAACCTGACCCCGGAGGAGTGCGCTGAGATCTCCGCGCTGATTCATCAGACCTATCGTCTCTCCAGCTTGATTGAGGATTTACTGCTGCTCTCGCGCATGGATGCGGGTCGGCTCAAGCTCGCGATTGCACCGGTGAATCTCAGCCGCCTCATCGAGGCCTCGCTCGATGATCTCGGGGCGCTCCCGGATGAATATGAGCTGAAGATCGAAACGGACTTTCCGCCCGACCTGCATGTGGCGGGCGAGAAGCGCTACACGGCGATGGTGCTCCAAAACCTCCTGGAGAACGCCCGTAAATATAATCGGCGCGGCGGTCTCATTCGGCTGTTCGCCTCGGTTGAGGGTGGGGTGGTGCGCCTCGTGATCGGCAACTCGGGCCGGCCGATTGCGCCGGAGACCCAAGCGCGGATTTTCGAGCGTTTCCATCGTGGCGTCATGGGTGAGAATCTCCCCGGCTATGGCCTCGGGCTTAACCTCGCGCGCGAGCTGGCGCGCCTCCATCAGGGTGACTTGCGCCTGTTGCGTTCCGATGAGAACCTGACCGAGTTCGAGGTTGCCTTTCGCCAATCGCCCCCGCCTTCCGTTCCCCCCCTTTGAAGCCGCTTCCGCTCAGCTTGTTGTTGCTTGGGCTCGCGCCCGCGGTCTTCGCCGCCGACGAGTTTTTCGATCGGTTGCGCGAGACGCTTACCTTCAGCGCCAATGAGGGCCGAGTCCGCGCCCGCGTCAGCGGTCTGCTCGACCTTGAGGCCTACGATCTTCAGCCGCCCACGCCGGGGGTGATTGATACCAAGGCCCGCCGGCTCTTTGCACCGCGTCTCACCGCGTTCCTCGATGCGCAGTTCGGGCCGCGCACCTATGCGTTTGCCCAGCTCCGCGCTGACCGAGGTTTCGACCCCGAGGCATCGCCCGCGCGGGTGCGGCTGGACGAATACGCGTTGCGCTTCGCGCTCCCGGGCGCGCCGCGCCTCAACCTTCAATTTGGGAAGTTTGCCACCGTCGTCGGCAACTGGGTGAACCGCCATGGTGCTTGGACGGATCCGTTTATTACTGCGCCGCTGCCCTACGATAACCTGACGCCGCTGTGGGACACGCAGGCCGCGCCGTCGAGCGCCACGCTGCTGCGCTGGGGGCACGTGAATCCGGGTCTCCTTCCGGCGACGCTCGCACTCGAGAAGGATCGCCGCTTTCCGGTGGTCTGGGGACCCTCCTACGCCATCGGGTCCGCCGTGTCAGCGGAGCTCGGACGATTTCGCTTCGCGGCGGAAGCCAAACTCGGCGCGCTGTCCTCCCGGCCCGACGCCTGGTCGCACGCGCGCGAGCAGATCGATCACCCGACCGTGAGTGCGCGTCTCGGCTACCGGCCGAATCCGATGTGGGACGTGGGCGTGTCGGCGAGCAATGGGGTCTATTTGCGCGACTTCGCGGAGGGCACGGTGCCCGCCCGCTACAGCCGGGCCGACTACCGCCAGCGCGTGCTCGCAACGGACGTGTCGTTCGCGTGGCGCCATGTGCAAATGTGGGCGGAACTCTATGCCACGCGCTTCGACATTCCTGGCATCGGGGACGGCGACACCCTCGCCGGTTACGTTGAGGGCAGATACAGGTTCACCCCGCAATTTTCCGCCGCCGTGCGCTGGGGCCGGCAGATCTACGGCGAGATCGTGGATCGCGGCGTGCCCGTGCGCTGGGGGAATAACGTCGCGCGGGTGGACTTCGCGCCGGCCTTCCGTTTCTCGCCGAACCTTCAGCTCAAATTGCAATACGGCCTCCAGCGCGGTGACAGCGGGGGGCGCGCCTATTCTCGATCGATGGCGACCCAGCTCACGGTGCGATTCTAGTGGGCGAAAATTTACGCGGCGGTAACAGCGCGGTTACCGGAGATGGCTTTCGTTGCTTCGGCGTTCGACTAATCAAGAGGCCGGATTCCATTCCCCCCTTTCGCCATCACCATGCGTCGTTCCTTTTTTCGTTTCTCCGTCTGGGCTCATTTGCCCGCCGCCCTGCTGGTGCTGATGTTGCAGCGCATGCCCGCGCTACGGCTCGCCGTTTCCGCCGGGGAATTCGTGCTGAAGTCGCGCGCGCCCGCTCTGCTGCGCGGTGCCTTTGCCCTCGGTTCGCTGGGGGTCGTTCACTCGCTCGCGGGGGCCACGCAATTCGTCCAAAATCCGAATAACCCGGTGACCGGCACGGTCGGCCTGCCGCTCACCATGGCGTTTACCATCAACGGTTCGCCGACGCCGCCGAACAGTTTCACCATCGACACCCCGCTGCCGCCGGGGCTGCGGACGAGTCCCGAGAGCCAAGGCGGCAAGGTGTCCTCCGGTTCGGTGGTAATCACGGGAGTGCCCACTCAAGGCGGAACCTTTGTCGTCAGTGTCACCGGCACCGACGGCACCTATTCGCAGACGGACACGATT
>JBDSGI010000664.1:0-4280 GCA_039919035.1 Opitutaceae bacterium | reverse complement strand
CGCTGTTGAAGCTCCCCGACAACACCGCGATCGCCAACGCCGTGCTGAAGGATGTGTATTACGGTTACCGCTTCGTCACGATTACCAAGCAACCGCAGTCGCTCACCGTCTCGCCGCGCTCCGGCGCCATCTTCACGGTCGAGGCGCAGGGCGCTCCGCCCCTCGCTTACCAGTGGCTGCTGAACGGCGCGCCGATTGCCAACGCGACCAACGCGTTCCTCAGTCTGACCAACGTCGACGCCTCGCGGGTGGGCACCTACACCGTGGCGATCACGAGCAGCGCGGCCATCGCCACCAGTGATCCGGCGACGCTCACGCTGTCAAACACCGTGACGCGGTTGGCGAACATATCCACCCGCGGTGTCACTACGGGAGACGGGGCCAACGTGCTGATCGCGGGCTTTATCGTGAACGGCGCCAATCCCAACCAAACCCGGCAGATGCTGATCCGTGTGGTCGGGCCGACGCTCGGGGCGGCGCCGTTTAATGTCGCGGGTGTCCTCGCGAATCCTCGCCTTGAAGTGTATTCCGGCAGCAGCCAGGTCCCCGTCCTCTCGAACGACGACTGGGGCAACCAGACTGGCGGTGCCACGCAAGTCACCGCCATCCAGCAGGCGATCCAGCGCGCCGGGGCGTTTAATTTCACCGGTCCGAATTCCGCCGATGCCGCCGTGCTCGTCACGCTGCCGTCCGGACCTTACACGGTCCAAGCCAAGAGCCCGGTCAATAATCCCACCGCCACCGGGGTGGTGCTCGTGGAGGTTTACGATGTCACGGCCGGCAACGCGGGTGGACCCAAGGTAGCCAACGTCTCGACGCGCGGACTGGTGGGGACCGGCAACAACATTTTGATTGCCGGTTTCGTCGTCAACGGTGGCGTGTCGCGCCGCATCCTCATTCGTGGCGCCGGTCCCACCCTGACCCGGTTCGGCGTCCCCGGCTTCCTCGTCGATCCTCAAATCTCCCTGGTCGATCAGGCGACGGGCGCGGTCATTCGCACGAACGATGATTGGGCCTCGGGCGAAGACGCGGGCGTCATCGCCCAAGCCGCAAACTCCACGGGTGCCTTCCCGCTCAACAACGGCAGCAAGGATTCCGCGATGATTCTGATGCTGCCGCCGGGCGCCTACACCGTGACCCTCCGGGGCGCGAACAACACCACGGGCGTCGGTATCTTGGAAGTTTACGACGTCGACCCGTAAAATCCTGTCCGACTGAACCGTAGCCGAAGTCGTGAGACTTTGGACGGGTTCATCTTCGCACGAGCCGAAGTCTCCCGACGTCGGCTACCCGGCGGCCGTATGCAAAGAGACTCGTCCCGCGCGGGGAAGGTGTCACGGTCACTCGCACCATGCGCTTCTTACTCTTACCCCTCTTGGCCGCCGGCTTGCTCGCCCGCGCCTTCGCCGCCGCGCCCGGCTCGGCTGATGTCGTCATTTATGGCGGCACCTCTTCCGGCATCGTCGCCGCGCTCCAGACCGCGCGCATGGGCAAGACCGCTGTGCTGATCGAGCCTACACAATTTCTTGGCGGCCTCACGACCGGCGGTCTCGGCGCGACCGACATCGGCAACAAGCGCGCCATCGGCGGCATCTCTCGCGAATTTTACGGCCGCGTCTGGCAGCACTACCAAAATCCCGTCGCGTGGACACGCCAGTCGCGCGCCGACTACTTCGACCGCCGCAATAAAACCACAGGGCCCGACGAGCAAACTATGTGGACCTTCGAGCCGCACGTCGCGACGAAGATCTACGACGACATGCTGCGCGAAGCGGGCGGCAACGTCACTGTCGTCCGCGGCGAGCGCCTCGATCTCACCCCCGGCAAGGGTGTCATTAAGGACGGCGCGCGCATCGTTCGCATCGTGATGGAAAGTGGCCGGGCCTTTGAGGGCCGCATGTTTATCGACGCCACCTACGAGGGCGATCTCCTCGGCAAGGCCGGGGTGAGTTACCACGTGGGCCGCGAAGCGAATGCGGTTTACGGCGAGACCATCAACGGCGTGCAGGTCGCCCACACCGTCAGCCACCAGTTCATCAAGAACGTCGATCCCTACGTGAAGCCCGGCGACCCGAAGAGCGGCCTCCTGCCCGGCATTAACGCCGCCGGTCCTGGCGAGGAATTTTCCGGAGACCGCAAGGTGCAGGCCTACAACTACCGCATGACCACGACCGACGTGCCCGAGAATCGCCGCGCTTGGGAAAAGCCCGCCAACTACGATCCGGCGTGGTTTGAACTCGCCCTGCGCAACATCGAGGCCGGCGATCTCCGCCTCTCGTGGAATCCGGTGTGGATGCCCAACCGCAAGACCGACACGAACAATAATTATGCCATCAGCACCGACTTCATCGGTCAAAACTGGGATTACCCCGAAGCCGACTACGCCACGCGCGCCAAGATCGTGCAGGCCCACGTCAATTGGCAGAAAGGCCTGATGTGGACCTACGCGCACCACCCGCGCGTGCCGGAAAAAATCCGCGCCGAATTCCAGCGCCTTGGCCTCGCCAAAGATGAGTTCACCGACAACGATAACTGGCCGCGCCAAATGTATGTGCGCGAAGCCCGCCGCATGATCAGCGAATACGTCATGACCGAAAAAAACTGCACGCGCGCCGAAGTCGCCACCGACAGCGTCGGCATGGGCGCCTACAACATGGATTCGCACAACATCCAGCGCTTCGTCACCCAGGAGGGCTTCGTGCGCAACGAGGGCGATGTGCAGGTGCGGGTGCGCCCCTATCCAATCAGTTTCCGCAGTCTCCGCCCGCGCGCTTCCGAGTGCACCAACCTCCTCGCGCCCACCTGTCTCAGCTCTTCCCACATCGCTTTCGGCAGCATCCGCATGGAGCCCGTCTTTATGGTGCTCGGCCAGAGCGCCGCCACCGCCGCCGTGCACGCGATCGAAGAGCGGGTGACGATTCAGGCTATCTCGCCGAAGAAACTCGAAGCCCGCCTCCTGAAAGACGGCCAGATGCTCGACTTCGCCAGCGACCCGCTCCCGCCGCGCTCCGCGCCTGTGCGCGCCCAGCCGCCCGGCGTTGTCGTCGATGATGCCGACGCGCAGCTCAAGGGCTTCGCGTCTGCCAGCAGCGCGAGCGCCGCCTACGTCGGGCACGGCTATCTCCACGATGGCAATGCGAACAAAGGCGAACAGACCGCGCGCTTCACGCCTGACCTCCCGCGCGCCGGCCGCTACACCGTCGCCATCGCCTATCCCGTGAACGCCAACCGCGCGTCCAACGTTCCCGTCGTGATCCACCACGCCGACGGCGATACGAAGCTCGTCCTCGACCAAAAGAAAAAACCGGTCGTTGACGGTCTGCTCCAACCCGTCGGCACGTTTCGCTTCGCCGCCGGCCGCGCCGGCTACGTCGAAATCTCGAACGCCGGCACCAATGGCTTCGTCGTCATCGATGCCGTGCAATGGCTAGAAGCGAAGTGAAGTGCCCTGCTCGTAGGGCCCCAGCTCGCTGAGGCCGTTCCGGGAACGCGGCCTGACCAAGGTCAGGCTACTTCGGCAAATTCGCCCCGCACTCCGGATCGATGGGCACCGGCGCGCCGACGGCCTCAACCGGCTGCGTGAACAGATATTTCCAGACTGCCTCGTGGAGAAATTCCCCTTTCGCATTTTTCGCGGCGGCGTTACCCGGCTGCACCGAACTGTGCGCGCGCTTCGCATCGCCCTTCACGTCAAACTTCGTGATCAGCCGGCGCGTGTTGCCGAAGGGCGCAGCGCTCGCGTCGACATCCGTGATCGGACCGAATGCTTGCAGTCCGAGCATCTGCCACGAGCGGCAGTAGTGGTCGCCCGTCCAGCCGCCATCGAGCACGTGACTGAAACCGAAGAAGCGGTTCGCCGGCGTGGCTGACCGGAATCCCTGCCAGCTCTCCAATTGATCGCGCGGTCCGCAAAACATGACCACGCGATCGACGCGCTGATGCACCGCGAAGCGCGCGGCCGACGTCGCGCCGTGCGATGAACCGGAGATGATTACCTTTTCCCAGTTGAGCCCGCTGCCATCGGCCGCGATGAACTGTTCCCAGTGGCCCTGCGGATGCTCGCGTGCGAGCCATTTCACAAACTGAAACGCCCGCTCCATCATGCCGTCGGGTTTCGGAATGTCGCACAGCGGGGAGGCGTCCGTCCCGGTCGTCGCTTCGAGCCGCATCTTCCCGAGGCTCGTGCCGTCGTCGCGCGCCTTGGCCGGGATGATGCCGAACCATTTGTTCGCGTAGCTCACTTGGATGGCGTGGAGCCCGTAGTTACCGAGGCGCTCGAA
>JBDSGI010000663.1:0-3164 GCA_039919035.1 Opitutaceae bacterium | reverse complement strand
CGCCTGACCCATCGAAACTCCCCCGCCTAAACTCGCTCAGTAGAGCGGCGCGTTGTTCGTGGGGTCGTTGAGCAGCGCCTCGAACCGCGGGTCGCCGCGCAACGGCGCGTAGAGCGCGAAGTATGCCTTCATCTCGTGGACGTTCAGATCACTCGGGATGCGCAGCAGTCGCGCGAACTCGGCGAGGGCGCGCTCCGTGTCTCCGGTCCACATGCAAACTTGGGCGTGCAACACGCTGATCGACACACCCACAAAGGCATTTTTGGACTCCGGAAAAAGTTCCTTCGCCCGGGCGATTCGGCGCAACGCCACCTCCTTGTTGCCAAGGAGCGCCTCCACCAGCGCAGCACTCGTTAAACATCGCTTGTTGTCCGGATCGAGTTGGAGCTGCGCCTGCAGGTTCAACGGGATATTCTCCAGACGGGATCGCGCTCCTTCCATGTCGCCTAGGCTCCGGTAAACCTGCGCCGCAACGATCGCGCCGTAAACTGTGGAGGGGAAGGAAGGGTCACGGTGGGTGGTGGCGGGATGCTGTCGGTCGAGCCGCAAGAACTCCGTGATGTCGTTCCGCCGCAACGCCTGATCCTTGAGCATTTCGGCCGCCAAGTCTGAGTTTGGCTCGCGTGCTTGCAGATGCGAACACAAGTCGTCCAATGCCCGCACGGAGCCGGTCGCGAGCAACTCCAGTTGGGCGAGCATCAGGTCCTCGTCGGGCTGGTCGGGCCGCAATGCGATGAGTCGCTGCTGCTCGGCGATCGCGTCGTCAAACCGGCGAACCCAGCTGAGCGTTCGCATCAGACCGTAGCCGCCGCGCGGATCGAGTTGGGTCGCTATCCGGCGGTTCGCAATCGCCTCGGGCCACCGGCCCATGAGGAACTGCACCATACCAAGCCTAGATCGACATTCCGCGTCGTTGGGCTGCAGTTGCACGAGCTTTTCGAACTGCTCAGCCGCTCGGACGTTGTTGTCGAGACCAAAAGAAAAAAATACGCCGACGGTGCGCATGACGTCGGGTGAATCCGGAGCGAGCGCGATCGCCCGATTGATCGCCGCCTTGGCTTTCCCCAGCCGCGCCGGCGTCGTGTCGAAGCTGGCTGCCTTGATCTCTGAATGCACCTCCGCCAGTGCGCCCCAAGCCACGGCAAACGTCGGGTCCAGTTCAACGGCGGACTGGAGCAGCGACACGCGAGCTTGGAAGTCAGGCTCTTTTCGGCCGCTTCGGTTTTGGATCGAGCGAGCGCGCAGAAAGAGATCGTAGGCGGCGAGATTTTCCGTCGGTCGGCGCTCAAGGAGATTTTTCTCCTGCGGCGAGAGCGCGGCTTGCAGCGCCGCGGCAATTTTCTGCGCGAGATCGGATTGAATCGCGAAAACATCGACCGCCGTGAGATCCCTGGTGTATTTCTCCGCCCAGAGGTGCTCCTCGGTCGCGGCGCGGATGAGCTGGCCGGTCACGACCACTTTGCCGCCGGCGCGGCGCACGCTTCCCTCGAGCACGAAGGCGACGCCGAGTTTCTGCGCGATCGAGCGGATGTTTTCCGTCTTGCCCCGATCCTCCATCACGGACTTCACGGACGTGCGCGAGGCAACGTGCAGCTCGCGGATGTGCGCGAGGTTCGTGAGGATGTCCTGGTGGATGCCGTCGGCGAAGAAGGCGTTGGTGTCCGTGTCCTCGCTCTGGTTCGCGAACGGCAGCACCGCGATGGACTTCGGGTTGATCGGAGGCACCGGGGACCGGAGCCCGGCGGCCGCCTCCTCCGCCCGGTCCGCGCGCCGCGCCTGCCACACGCTCACCGCCGTGCCGAGGGTGAGGGCCAGGCCGACGACCGCCGCGGCGGTGAGCCCGAAGCGATGGCGGCGGGCAAATTTCCCGAGGCGGTAAGGCGCACTCGGCGGGCGCGCCACGACCGGTTCGTGCTGCAGGTGTCGCTGGACGTCGAGTGCGAGATCGTGCGCGGTCTCGTAGCGCCGCGTGCGGTTTTTTTCGAGGCAGTGCATCACGACCCAGTCGAGATCGCCGCGCAGGAACGTCGAGAGCTGCGCGGGCACGAGGCCGCGCTGGCGCGCGAGCGTCGTGCGCTCGGCGGCGGTGAGCGTGCTCAAGCGGGTGGAGGGCCGGGGCGGATCAACCTCCCGGATAATCCGGCGGATCTCGTCGAGCCCGGATTGGATGAGGCTCTTGGGATCAAAGGGCGGTCGGCCGGTGAGCAACTCGTAGAGGAGAACGCCCAGCGAATAGACATCGCTGCGGGCGTCGACGTCGAGGGCGTTGAGTTGAGCCTGCTCGGGGCTCATGTAGGCCGGAGTGCCGATGAATTGCTGGAACGCGGTGAAAACCGTGCGATCGGTGAGCCGGCCCTGCGTGGCCTTGGCGATGCCGAAGTCGATCACCTTGGGCACGGCGATGTCGTCGTGCAGAGTGACGAGGATGTTCGACGGTTTGATGTCGCGATGGACGATCCCTTTTTGGTGCGCGTGCTGGATCGCGTGGCAGACTTCGATGAAAAGTTTCAGGCGCTGCTCGGTCGAGAGGCTCGCCTCGTCGCAGAACCGCGTGATCGGAATCCCGCGCACCAATTCCATCACGAAATATGGCCGCCCGGTTTGGGTGGTGCCCGCGTCGAAGATCTTCGCGATATTCGAGTGATCCATCATCGCGAGCGCCTGCCGCTCCGCCTCGAATCGGGCAATCACTTCCTTCGTGTCCATGCCGAGCTTGATTACCTTGAGCGCGACGCGCCGGCGCACGGGCGCCTCCTGTTCGGCCATCCAGACGGCGCCGCAGCCGCCCTCGCCGATTTGTTCGAGGAGTTTATACCGGCCGATGCGGTCGCCGGGTTTCTCCTCGGGCGTGCGCGGGGCGCAGGCGATCGGCATGACGCGCTCGCCCTCGGAGACGCCGGCGAGCAATTCCTCGAGGCGCGCGCGTTGCGCGGAATCGCCGGTGCAGGCGCGGTCGAGAAACGCGGCTCGCGTAGCCAGGGGCAGCGCGAGCGCCTCGGCAAAAATATCTTCGTCGCGACTCATGGACGGGGCGTCGTCAGTGCGGGGGATTGCCGGTCCGGCAGCGAGCACAAATCCCGCCGGCAAGCCGGTCGGAATTATGGGCTGACCGCGGAGCAGTGAGAACAATCATTGCGCTCGCTTCTTGGAGGCGATCTGGGCGG
>JBDSGI010000662.1:0-4112 GCA_039919035.1 Opitutaceae bacterium | reverse complement strand
ATGTCCGGGGCCGACCTGCGGCTCACCGAGGTCTTTGGCTTGGGCGCGGCCGGCTGCACGGGCGGCCTCGTGAACATCGTGCCGGAGCTGATGGTGGATATTTATCGCTGCTGCTCCGCCGGGCGCGCAAGCGACGCGGCGGTCTCGGCCGCACGCATGGTCGAACTCGGGAAGACTATCGACCAGCTCGCGTTTCCGCCGAACGTTGGAGCCGGTCTCGCCGCGCGCGGCTTCGCCCCTGGCGCGCCCAAGTCGATTCTCTCGCTCGCTTCGCAACGCCTCGCCGTGAAAATCGAATCCGAACTTCGCGCCCTGTTTCAGCAATGGGGGCTCGCGCTCGGCCCGGTTTCCGCCGCAGCGTGACAAGGTAGTTTCGGTGGAATCGCGGTTCGTTTGTGACGCCACTCGCTCGCCCTCGCCGCTCCCACCCCAAATTCCAAACTGCGTCCATGCCCCCTGCCCAAAACGCCCTCCGCTATGCGTGGTTTATTGTCGCGCTGCTGTTTCCCGTCGCGCTGCTGAACTACCTCGATCGCCAGATGCTCGCGACGATGAAGGCCTCAATGGTGGGCGACATCCCGAGCATCGCGAACCGCGCCGATTGGGGCCTCGTGCTCGGATGCTTCAAGTGGACGTATGCGGTGCTCAGCCCGTTTGGCGGCTACGTGGCCGACCGCTTCAGCAAACGCTACGTGATCGGGGCGAGCCTCTTCGTGTGGTCGGCGGTCACATGGTGGACGGGGCACGTCACTAGTTTCCACGAGCTGATCGCGGCGCGGGCGCTGATGGGCGTCAGCGAGGCTTTCTACATTCCCGCCGCGCTGGCGCTCATCTCGGACTATCATTTTGGGGCGACGCGATCGCGCGCAGTCGGAGTGCACCAGACCGGCATTTATCTCGGGCAAATCCTCGGCGGCTTTGCGGGCTACGTGGCGGATTCGCCGGACCACGGCTGGCGCTGGATGTTCACGACCGCCGGCATGATTGGCGTGATCTATGCCCTGCCGCTGATCGCCGCGCTCCGCGATCCGGTGCGCGCGGCGCCGACGCCGGATGAGACGGCCGCCGCCAAGACGGGCGTCGTCCGCGGGCTGCTCTGCAACCGCAATTTCCTCCTGCTCGTGGCGTATTTCACGTTGCCCGCGATCGCGGGTTGGGTGGTGCGAGACTGGATGCCGGAGATTTTGCGCGAAAAATTTTCCCTCGGCCAGGGCAAGGCAGGCGTGAGCGCGATTCTCTACGTGCAACTCGCCTCGCTGGTAGGCGCGCTCGTCGGTGGCACGCTGGCGGATCGCTGGATGAGGCACACGCCCCGCGGTCGTATCTTCGCGAGTGCAATCGGCATGATGCTGTTTCTTCCGGCGCTCTTCAGCGTGGGCAACTCCGGCACGCTGGGCGTCGCCATCGCGGGCTTGATCGTGTTCGGCCTGGGCTGGGGATTTTTCGACTGCAACAACATGCCGATTCTCTGCCAGATCGCCCGCCCGGAGTGGCGCGCCACGGGCTACGGCATCATGAACCTCGTGAGCATCAGCTGCGGCGGATTTGGTGACGTGGCTTTCGGCGCGCTGCGGGATCGCCACGTTCCGCTTAACCTCATCTTCGGCGCCTTCGCCGGAATCGCGTTGCTTTCGGTTGGCCTCGTGCTGCTGATTCGGCCGCGCGAGGAGAGGGCGCCAGCTGCGGTGAGCCCGACCTAACCGCCCCGATTTCCCCATGAAACCAACCCGCCCTGCGTTACCCCTCGCGGCGCTCAGCCTGCTGTTGGCTGTTCCGCTCGCTGCCCAAGTCGCCCCCGCGCCTGCCACCGCGATTGCGCCCAAACCCGCTGACGCCGTTAAGCTCGAAGAGTTCGTCGTTACCGGCGTCTTCAGCGCCACCGAGGTGAAAAAAGCCACGACGGCGATCACCTCGCTCAACTCCGAGATGCTGGCCGAGCAGGTGTTCCTGAGCGCCGACGACATGCTGCTCAACGTCGCCGGCGTCTTTGTGAACTCATCCCTCGGTGAAATCCGCGGCATGGTTTATTCGCGCGGCATCTCGGCCGACAGCTCCGACGGCGCCAACGGCACCTATTACGTCTCGTTGCAGGAGGACGGCCTGCCTTTCACCAACGTTAACTTCGGCAACTTTGGCGCCGGGTATTTCAACCGGCCCGACGCCACGCTCCAACGGGTCGAGGCCGTGCGCGGCGGCAGTGCGTCCATCACCTCGTCCAATTCTCCCGGCGGCGCGTTCAACTACATCACGCGCACCGGCACGTCGCGATTCGGCGGCGAGATCCGCTCCCGCTATGGTCTGGAAGGGCGGCGATCACCGCAATATCGCGTCGACGGCACCATGGGCGGCCCGCTCGGTGCGCGGGGCTGGGTTTACAACGTCGGTGGTTTCTACCGCTACGCCGAGGGCCATCGCCCGCCCAAGGGTTATCCAATGAACAACGGCTTCGGGCTACACGGGAATGTTTTCAAAGACTATGGCCGCGGCTCCGTGAAAATTTACGGCAAGTATCTCGACGACCGAAACCACTGGTATGAATACCTGCTCGCCCGCGATCCGCAGAACCCGAAGCAATTTCCGGGGCTCAGCCGATTCAGCACCAATCTGTTTCCCAAGGCGTCGTTCCAATATCCGCGCGAGGCCGACAACAAGTTCGCCACCTTCGACACCACCGACGCCGTCCGCTCCCGCTCCCGTTACGCGGGCGTGGAGTGGAAGCACGAGTTCGGCGACGGCTGGTCGATCAACAACAACGTGCGGTTCAGCCGCAACTGGGCCGATTGGAACTCGAGTTCCGGCGTCACCCCGCGCTCGCTTGAGTGGCCGAATTTTTTCAGCACGATGGGGATTCAGTTTAGCGGCGGCACGCAAAACGGCCGCGTGCCCGCCGGCCTCTACCGTTTCTCCGATCGCGCGACCGGCGCCGTGCTGGCCGAGGTTACTTCGAACGGTAACTACACCGTCAACGCCAACGCGCTTAATAACGCCGGTCAGGTCGTCCGTTTCGCCACTCTCCCCAATGGCCAGATCGTGCCGAGCGCTCTGTGGACGAACAACGGCCGTGTCGCCAATGAGCACATGGACGAAATCATGGAACGACTCTCCGTCACGAAGCGCTGGCGCAGCCACACGTTTGTCGGCGGCGGTTATTTCGGCTACTCCGGCATCTCCGATCGCCAGTCGAGCGGCGGGCGCACGGCCTCGCCGCTGGTCGAGCAACCCGAGCCCGTCGCGATCACGTGGATTCCCGCCACGGCAGCCACCGCTCCCGCCGGCACGCCTGCCGCCGCTCTTACCGCCGTCTCCGGTTTCAACGGCCGGCCCGTCAAGCTCACCAATCCGGAGGGCTTCACTGCGCTCGGCGTCGGCTACGTCCGCGATGAGGCCATCGCGCGCCAGTTCGCCTACTTCTTCGGTCACAAGTGGGAAATTAGTCCGCGCTGGGGCGTCGATTGGGGTTTCCGCGGGGAGAATTACAAGGTCAAGGGCTACAACCAATCCGGTTCGCAGAATCCCCTCGGGAACTGGGACCCCACCTACGGCGGCGCCGATGGCGATCCGTTCACGATGTTCGACAATCGCTTCCAGGTGCCAAATCCCAACGGCAAATGGGATTTCGACAAGAACGTCCGCAGCTTCTCTTGGTCCGCCGCCACCAACTTCGTCATCAACAACGAAAACTCCTTCTACGTCCGCTACGCCGACGGCGAGAAGGCACCCGACTACGGTTTCTTTCGGAATTATAATTCCGCCTTCCGCATCGCGAACTTGAAGCCTCGCCCTCAGACCGTGCAGCAGGCCGAACTTGGCTACCGTTTGAAAGTGGGCCGCGTCACACTGGTTGCCACGCCGTTCTACAGCCACCTCGACAACATTCTTGCCATCACGCAGGCGACTGAGGCCGACGGGGTCACCCTTTACTTCCCTGATCCGATCTACAATTCCACGACTTCCTACGGCCTCGAACTCGAGGGCACGTTTCGCTTCTCCGAGCGTTGGAATGTGCGCAGCGTGTTCACGGCCCAGAAGGCCAAAAACGACGTCTGGAAAGTTTTCCTGGCCGGCGTCAACGGCCGCGACGACGACTCCTATCGCGACCTCTCCGGCCGCCC
>JBDSGI010000661.1:0-4400 GCA_039919035.1 Opitutaceae bacterium | reverse complement strand
TCATCATGTCCAAACCTCGCGCCTACTCCGTCAAAGCCTACTCGACCACCAACGCACAGTCGCCTCTCGGCGCCGCCACGATCTCGCGGCGCGAACCGGGCGACGGCGACTTGCGAATCGAGATTCTCTACTGCGGCGTCTGCCACTCCGATCTTCACTACGCGCGCAACGAGTGGAACTTCACCCAATATCCGGCGGTGCCCGGCCACGAAATCATCGGACGCGTCACCGCCGTCGGAGGCGGCGTGAAGAAGTTCAAGGTCGGCGAGACCGTCGGCGTTGGTTGCCTCGTCGATTCCTGCCGCACGTGTCCCGATTGCCGCTCCGGCCTCGAGCAGTTCTGCACGGACATGACCATGACCTACGGCAGCACCGATAAGCACCTCGGCGGCGGCACGCTGGGCGGTTACTCTCAGAGCATCGTCGTGCGGGAGGAGTTCGTGTTGCGCATCCCGGCCAATCTCAACCCGGCTGCCGCCGCTCCTCTCCTGTGCGCGGGCATCACGACCTATTCGCCGATGCGCCACTGGAAAGTCGGCCCCGGCCAGAAAGTCGGCATCGTCGGACTCGGTGGACTCGGACACATGGGCGTGAAGTTCGCCCGCGCTTTCGGTGCTCACGTCGTGCTCTTTACCACCTCACCCGGAAAGGCCGCCGATGCGCTGCGCCTCGGGGCGCACGAAGTCGTCGTCTCGACGGATGAAACGCAGATGGCGGCGCAGGCCGGCAGCTTCGACTTCATCCTCGACGCTGTCTCCGCGCAGCACGACATCAACGCCTACCTCAACCTGCTGAAGCGCGACGGCAACCTCACCCTCGTTGGCGCGCCGGAAAAGCCGCTGCCCGTCGCCGCGTTCCCGCTCCTCTTCCGCCGTCGTTCCCTTTCCGGCTCTCTGATCGGCGGCCTGCCCGAGACGCAGGAGATGCTGGATTTCTGCGGTCAGCACAACATCACGAGCGACATCGAAATGATCCGCATGGATCAGATCAACGAAGCCTACGAGCGCATGCTCAAGAGCGACGTGAAATACCGCTTCGTGATCGACATGGCTTCGCTCAAGTGAGCGCCGGCACCAGCCCCGTCCAGGCCGCCACCTCAAAAAGAAATTTGGCGGCTTCGCTCACGCTGCTTTCCGGCTGGAGCAGGGTGCTAGGAACAGCAGTTTGAAATTATGGTTGGCGCGGCGGCTCGGTCGGGAAAGGACGCGCTCCCTGCACGACTAACTGCAGAAACATCCCCCACTCGCGCGGACCAAGCGGCTCGCCCCCGCGGAGAAATTGTGCGCTCACGAAGCGGCCCAGCACATCGAGCGCCTCTGTCGTGAGCGTGTCGCGCAGGAACGCGGCATCATTGGCAAATACCCGCCGCGTCGCCAGCAGCGCTTCCATCGCCTTGTCCTTGTTCATCACGCCGCGCTCGACCATTTCCCGGTTGCGCTGGCGCAGCCCGAGTTTGAGCGACGCGACGATCTCCCCGCGCGCCGGATCGTCGGCCGGCAGCACGCCCGCGAGTTCGGCGAGGGCGGTCATCATGATGTAGTGGTAAGCGGGTCGCGCATTGTGCGGATCGATCCAACGGCCGGCGCGCGGTCCGTCGGTGAGCTGGCCGGGGATAACACCGACAAGCGCCTTGTGCGTGGCCGCGTCAAGGTAGTGGCGCTCGGCGGTTACAGCGAAGGCCTTCGCGAGAAGGCGGACGCTGAAGGCGTTGTAATTCCAGTTGCGCGCGAGTGCGCGGCGCTCGGCCCAGTCGGCAGCCCGGCGCGCGGAAGTGAGATATTTTTCGGCGCGCGTCGCCTCGTAGAGCTCGAACATCGCGACGCCGGCCTCGCCGTTGTCAAATTGGAGACCGCCGTCGCCGGTATCATCAAAGGCCCAGCCGCGGCGCACGAAGTCTGCGAGTTTTCCCTCGCGCTCGGCACGCGCGAAAAATCGTTCCGCCGCGACAAATGCCGCGCCTTTGCCGCTGCGCACGGCGGGAAATGGAAAAACTCCCGTGCCCGCCTCGGCCTGCGCCCACGCAAGAAAGTCACCGGCTTCGCGCGCGAGTGCGAGGCTGCGGTCCGCGCCGTCGAGTTTCGCACGCACGGCGGCCAGACAGCCGGAGACGACAGCCGCAGGCTCGCGCAGCGCGTGCTCGGTCGTGGTCGGGTCGAGACCGATTTTCCACCAGCGCAGTTTTTCGAGCTTGGCGTGGCTGCGGGCAAATGCCGGCTGAGCCTCCACGGGCGTGAGCCAACGCGCGTCCTTCGGGATCGGCGTGTAGGCGTCGGCGACTTCGGGGAGACCGGCCTTGTCACCCAGCTTCTGCCTCATCTCCGCGACTTGTTGGCGAATCGCGGCGAGTGCTGGATCGGTAGCCGGCGCGGCCATAAGCACCGCCTTCGCACTCATAAAAACGACGACGAGAATTCGAAGGAACGGCTTCATGCCTCCGAAGAGACGGTGTAGATCACGCGGGGTTGCGAGCCTAAGCGCTCCGGGCGCGCCCAGACTGTCCGTATGCTCGACGATTGCGGTTAGCCGCGGACTTCACTGCAACAGTCGCGAAAATCCCCTATGCATCTATTTCGTTGCGCTCTCCTACTGGCCGCCTGCCACAGCACCCTACTTGCCGCCGCTGCCAATCTCCCCGTCACCATCCGCGTCGACGCCGCCAAAACCCACGGCGATTTGAAGCCCATTTATCGTTTCTTTGGCGCCGATGAGCCGAACTACGCGACGATGAAGGACGGCCGAAAGCTCTTGCGCGACATCGGCAACCTCGGCGCGCCGCAGGAATATTTCCGCGCGCACAGCCTGCTCGTGACCGGCGATGGCACGCCCGCGTTGAAATGGGGAAGCACCAACGCCTACACCGAGGACGCCACCGGCAAACCGATCTACAACTGGACGATTGTGGATCGCATCTTCGACACGTATCTCGCCGCCGGCGTGAAGCCCTATGCGCAGATCGGGTTCATGCCGCAGGCGCTCTCGACCAAGCCCGAGCCTTACCAGCACGAGTGGCGGCCCGGACTCCCCTACGGCGACATCTACACCGGCTGGGCCTACCCACCGAAGGACTACGCGAAGTGGGGCGAGCTCGTTTACCAGTGGGTGAAGCACTGCGTCGCGCGCTACGGCGCCAAGGAGGTCGAATCGTGGTATTGGGAAGTCTGGAACGAGCCGAATATCGCCTACTGGAAGGGCACACCCGAGGAATTCCGCAAGCTGCACGACTTCGCGATCGACGGCGTGCGGCGTGCGTTGCCCACCGCGCGCGTCGGCGGACCCGACACGGCGGGCGACGGTGGCAAGTTCATGGAGGATTTTATCGAGCATTGCCTGCGCGGAAAAAATTTCGCCACCGGCCAGACCGGCACGCCGATCGATTTTGTCTCATTTCACGCCAAGGGCACGACGCCGACCTTCTTCGACGGCCACGTGCGCATGGGTATCGGCGGCCAATTGAAGACCATCGACACTGGCTTCGCCCGCGTGGCGCGCTACCCCGAGCTGAAAGCCACGCCCATCATCCTCGGCGAATCCGATCCCGACGGCTGCGCGGCGTGCCAAGGCGCGCATCTCGGCTACCGCAACGGCACGATGTATTCGAGCTACACGGCGGCGAGTTTCGCCCGCAAACACCTGCTCGCCGAAAAACACGGCGTAAACTTTGAGGGTGCGACGACCTGGGCCTTCGAATTCGAGGACCAGCCGTATTTCGCCGGCTTCCGCGCGATGGCGAGCAACGGCCTCACGCTCCCGGTCTTCAACGTGCACCGCATGATGGCGAAAATGTCCGGCCAGCGCATCAGCGCCGAAAGCTCCGGCGATCTCGGCGTGGAGGCCATTATCAAGTCCGGCGTGCGCGGCGCGCCCGACATCGCCGCGCTTGCGAGCCTCGATCTCGCGGCGCGTAAACTCGCCGTCCTCGTCTGGCACTACCACGACGACGACGTGCCCGGCCCCGATGCCGCCATCGCTCTCGCGATTGCCGGGCTACCCTCCTCTCTCACGCAGGCGAAGCTGGCGCACTATCGCGTCGATGCGCAGCACAGCAACGCCTACGCGCTCTGGCAGTCGCTCGGTTCGCCCGTCGCACCGACGCGCGCGCAATACACCCAGCTCGAAGCCGCCGCGCAGCTCGCCGCGCTCAAGGATTACGCGGCGACAGCCGATGTCGTCGCTGGAACCGCTGCACTCAGCTTCCCGCTGCCGCGCCAAGCCGTCTCGCTGCTCTTGCTGACGTGGTAACCGACGGGCACCGAAGGTGGCCCGCCGCGCGAATCGCTCATTTCCCGTCGCGTAGCGACAGGCCGAAAATAGCCGTGGCTTTCAAGCCACGGCATCCGCCATCCAGGCGGCCGCGTCGCGTCAACGACGCCTGAACGAAGATAAAGCAGCCTCAGCAAGCT
>JBDSGI010000660.1:0-3414 GCA_039919035.1 Opitutaceae bacterium | reverse complement strand
GGCGAAGCTCGGCGCTCCCGTGCTGCGCGTCTTCGCCGACACGCAGATGCGCGCGGAGACCTGGCAGTCGGTGTCGAAGGGCGCGCCGCGCGACGAGGTGGAGAAATGGATCGCCGCCGACATTCGCGCGTGCGCTGAGCACGGCGAAAAATTCGGGGTAGTCGTCGGGGTGCAGAATCACGGCGATTTCATCCGGACCGCTGATGACCAGATCGCGCTGCTTCGGCGGATCGACTCGCCCTGGTGCGGCGCGATTGTCGATACGGGCTACTACCGTGCGCCCGATGTTTACGCCGAGATGGCCAAGGCGGCGCCCTACGCGGTGAACTGGCAGGTGAAGCAGGGCACGGAAGGCGTCGAAAACGAGGCCTCCGCCCCGATTGATCTCATCCGGTTGCTCAAGTTGGTCCGCGCCGCTGGTTATCGCGGCTACCTGCCGATTGAGATCCTGTCCTCGCGCGGCGGGACGGCCCCCAAGGATCCGTTCAAGGTCGTGCCGGAGTTTCTGGCGGACGTGCGGCAGGCAATCGCGGCGACGGCGTGAATCCTTCTTTCATGAAAAGATACGTTCTGCCCGTGCTATTGGCGGTGGCGCTGACGGTGGCGTTGACGGTGACACTGCCGGCGGCCGAGGAAGCGATCGACAGCCGCTTCGTCGCCGCGAAACCCGGCACCCAGCCCGCGACACCCGAACCGCCGACGCTGGGCGCGAAGCCGCCGCCGGGCGCGGTCGTGTTATTCAACGGCAAGAATCTCGACGCGTGGGCGAAGAAGGCCGGCAAGGCCTGGCTGACCGAGGACGGTCCCGCGAAATGGAAACTCACCGACGACGGCGCGGTCGAGGTCGTGCCCGCGAGCGACTCGATTATTTCGCACCGGAAGTTTGGCGATGTTTCCCTGCACGCGGAATTTCGCACGCTGGGTGCGCCCACCAACAGCGGCATTTATTTTCAGACGCGCTACGAAGTGGACATTAACGAAAGCTTCGGCCGCACCGACGGAAACCCGTGCGGCAATCTCGGCAACTGCACGCCGAAGAGCGCACCTTTGAAAGTTCGGGCGTCGCGCGCCCCATTGGAGTGGCAGACCCTCGAGGTGGAGTTTCGCGCCCCGCGCTTCGACGCCGCCGGCAGGAAGACCGCGAAGGCGCGCGCCACGGTTTTGCTGAACGGCGTCGAACTCTACCGCGATCAGGAACTCGATCCGCCAACAGGCGCCGCGGGCCGGCTCGGGGAAGCCGCGACCGGTCCGCTCATGCTCCAGGAGCACGGGATGCCCGTGCAGTTTCGGAATATTTGGGTGGTGGAGAGATAGTGCCACGGCCCGCTCCGGCAATTTTCCCTATGAAAAAATCCCTGCTCCTCCCCGCTGTTATTCTCGGCGCGGCCATCGTGGTCTCGCCCGTCTTTGCCGCCGCCGGCAGTGGCCCCAAGGCCCGCATCTTCGCCAAATACGACACCAATAAAAATGGCGTCATCGATAGCGACGAAATCGCCGTCGTCCGCAAGGCCTTCGCCGCCGATCCGAAGGGCGAGTTCGCCGCCTACGACAAGGATCACGACGGCAAGCTGAGCGACGAGGAGATCGCCGCGATCAAGCCGCCGGGGCAGGGCGGAAAGAAGGGCGGCGACAAGAAGAGCGCCAGCGACGAGAAGAGTCCCGCGCCCAAGTAATTCCCCGACCCGATTTCCCATGGAAACCCCATCCCGCCTCCGCCTCATCGCGCTGATCCTCGCTGGTAGTATGTCCGGCCCCGCTCTGTTCGCCCAAGCGCCTCGCCCTTCGTCGGAGCAGCCCGTGCAACTCTCCGAATTTACCGTGGTCGAAAATACCGACGACAGTTACGTCGCCTCCGAGTCGATCACCGGCACTCGCGTCCGCACGCCCATCAAGGACCTCACCTTCACGGTAAACGTGATCACCAGCGAGTTTTTGCAGGACTTCGCCTACTTCGAGATCAACGATCTCGGCTACACGAGTTCGGTGAACAATTTCGACAACGGCGGGGGCAACGTGAACATTCGCGGCTACGGCGCCACGTCGTATCTGCGCAATGGCTTCTTGCGCCTCGGCCTCGTTGATCGCGTGAACGTCGATCGCATCGAGGTCATCAAGGGCCCGGCCGCAGCGATCTACGGCATGACCACGCCGGCCGGCATGGTGAACATCATCACCAAGCGCCCGAGGGAGCGCCCCTCGCAGAGCCTCACCCTCGCGACCGGCAGCTATCAAACGACACGTGCGGACTTCAACGCCACGGGTCCGCTCAGCGCCAATGGCCGCACCGCCTACGCGGTCAGCGCCGGCTTCTTTGAACGAAATTATGAAACGCCGTGGGCCATGACGCGTTCAAAAACCGCCTCGCTGGCAGTGCAGCACAAGTTCGCCCAGAGCGGCACCCTGCTGGTCGAGCTTGAGTGGCTCGCCCGCCGCACCAATCCCATCGGAGCGATTCCGTTTCGCTCGGTCTCCAACGCGCCCGCCACTGCGCGCATCCAGGGCCTCGCCACCGAGCTGAGAAATTTCAGCCAGAACGGCCCGACCTCCGAGCAAAACCGCGACGTGTCCTCCCTCAATATCACCTACGACAATCGTCTCAGTGACGTGTGGTCGCTGCGGATCGGCGGCGCGGCGTTCCACCGTCACTCTCTCACGTTCAACAACGGCAACAGCACGACCTTCGACGTGCTCACGCGCCGCATCACCGGCCGCACGGTCAGCAAGGGCTGGATCAGTGAGGATGGCGCCGCCGGCCAGTTGGACGTCGTGGCGCATTACAAGCTCTTGGGCGGACGGCTCGACAACAAGACACTGTTCACCTTGGACCACTCCCAATACTGGAAATACAATCCCACGAAGCAGCTCCCCAATGCGGTGAATAACAACCCGCTGTTTTATTCGGCGAGCCTGAGCGTGGACAATCCGGACTACCGCGTGCCGGCGTTTTCGGCGGACACGTTCACGAATCTCAACCGCAAACTCGTCACGCGCGTCGACGTGAACGGTGGCTTCCTGCGCCAGCAGGTCACCGCACTCGACAACCGCCTCATCGCGGTCGCCGGCACGCGGGTGGACAACGTCACCTTCAACTTCTGGGACAAGGCCGCCGGGGCGGCGAATCCCGCCTCGCGCACGACGATTAACCATTTTCACGACTTCCAGTTTTCGCCGATGGTGGGTGTGAACTACAAACTGACCCGTCAGGTGGCGTTTTACGCGAACCGCTCGAATTCCTTTTCGCCGAACGCCCAGCGCGCTACGGCCGGGCTCAACGCCAGCGAGACGGCGCGCGGCTGGGACTACGGCTTCAAGGCCGGGTTGTTCGACGACAAACTCCAGTTCACCCTCGGCGGCTACTACATCGACCGCACTGGCGTCACCGCGACCGAGGTCCTCCCCAACGGCACGACGATC
>JBDSGI010000659.1:0-2675 GCA_039919035.1 Opitutaceae bacterium | reverse complement strand
ACCGGCATCGCGGCCGGCGTGCTCTATCACGACGGCTGGGTTTACGCCACAATCGCGCCGGACCTCTGGCGCTTCAAGGACACCGATGACGACGGCGTCGCCGATATCCGCGAGATCGTGGTGCACGGCATAGGCCACCACCTCGCCTACGCTGGACACGATATGCACGGGCCGATGGTTGGGCCTGATGGCCGCATTTATTGGAGCATGGGCGACAAGGGCATCAACGTCGTGTCGAAGGAGGGCCGGCGCTTTTTCTATCCCAATGAAGGCGTGACGATGCGCGTGGAGCCCGACGGCAGCGGCTTCGAGGTTTACACCCACGGCAATCGCAACGTGCAGGAGCCGGCGTTTAACGAATTCGGTGATCTTATCGGCGTGGACAACGACGCGGACCAGCCCGGCGAGCGTGAGCGTTTCGTATTTCTTGCCGAGGCGAGCGATAGCGGCTGGCGGAATTGCTACCAATACATGCGCATGGACAGCCCGTGGATGCGCGAGGGTCTGTGGAAGCCGCACTTCGCCGGGCAAGCTGCCTACATCCTCCCGCCGTTGTTGAGCTACTCGGACGGCCCGGCGGGATTCAAACACGATCCCGGCACGGCGCTCGGCGAGGCGCAGCGCGGGATGTTTATCCTCAACGAATTTCCCTCGGGCAAAATGCGCGCCTTCCGGACCGAGCAGGATGGCGCCACCTTCAAGATGGTGGATGCCCGGATTCTGAACGACGGGATTATGGGCATCGGCCTGAGCTGGCAGCCCGACGGCTCGTTAATGATGGCCGACTGGATCGGCGGCTATCCGCTCGACGGTCTCGGCGCGCTCTGGCGCGTCGATGTGAAGGATGCCGCCAAGAGCCCGCTGCGGGCGGAGACCAAAAAAATTATTGTCGCCGGGTTTGCCGGGCGCGCCGACGGCGAACTCGCCGCGCTGCTCGGCCACGCCGACCAGCGCGTGCGGCAAGGCGCGCAGCTGGAACTCGCTAAGCGGGGTAAGGGGGCCGCGCTGCTCAAAGTCGCGAATAATCCGAAAGCGGCCCAGCTCGCGCGCATCCATGCGCTCTGGGGCGTTGGCCAGCTGCTGCGGCGCAACGCCACTGAGGCAGGGCCGGTGGTAGCATTGTTGCGTGACACCGATGCTGAAATTCGCGCGCAGGCCGCGAAGGTTCTCGGGGACGGGGCGGAGAAGGACGCCAAGGATGAGGGTGCGGCGCTCATCGGTCTGCTCACGGACGCCGCGCCGCGTGTCCGACTGCAGGCCGGGATTGCGCTGGCTAAATTTCGCGAGCCCAAGGCGGTGGATGCACTCTTCGCCTTCGCCGAACGAGACGCCACCGTGCCGATCCTGCGGCATGCGGCGGCGACCGGCCTGACTGGTTGCGCGACGGCGGCGCAATTGGCCGCGAAGAAAAATCATCCGGCGGTCCATGTTCGTCTCGTCGCGGTCGTCGCTCTCCGGCGGCAAGGCGCGCCCGAAGTCGCGGAATTTTTAGCCGATTCCGATCCGCTCGTCGTGGGCGAGGCCGCCCGCGCGATTCATGACGAATCCTCGATTTCGGCCGCGCTGCCCGCCTTGGCGTCACTGGTGGGCCGTCCGCTCACGAGCGAGCCTGTGTTGCGTCGAGCGATCAACGCGGGGCTGCGTCTCGGCACGGCCGAGGCGGCGGGCCGGCTAATAAACTATTCGCTGGATGAAAAAGCGCCGCGCGCGATGCGCGAGGAAGCGCTCGTGTCGTTGCGCAGCTGGAAAAATCCGCCGCGCCTCGACCGCGTAGACGGTTGGGCGCGCACCTTTCAGCCGGCGGCCATTGCCGCCGTGCTCAACCCTGAGCTCGACCGCTTGCTCGCGCTGGCGGATCCGGGCCTGAAGACGCTCGCGGTCGAAATCATGATCGCGCACTCCCTGAAGGTCGGCGCCGGCCAGATTGTGTCGATTGTGGGCGATGCGAAGGCGTCGGGCGAACTGCGGGCGCAGGCGCTCCGCCTCATGGCGGGAGGGGAGCGGGCGAATCCCGACCTCGCTCCCGTGCTCGATCTGGCGCTGGCGGCGAACGCGCCCGCCTCGCTGCACCAAGCGGCGTTGGAGCAGCTTTTGCCGGCGCAAGCCGAACGATTGGCGCGCGAGGCGCGGGGCGTGCTTCAAACTCGCACCGTCGCGGAGAAACAGCACGTGACCGCGCTGCTGGCGCAGGCGGCGTCGCCAGCGGCCGACGCGATTCTCGTTGAGCAAGGCGAGGCGATCGTAGCCGGGAAAGGCGAAGCGGCTTTGACACTTGATGTGCTCGAAGCCCTGCGCGCGCGGGCGGCGGCAAGCCCGGCGGTGACGGCCGTCAACAAGGCGTATGCCGAGTTGCCGACGGCCGCTGCGCTAACCGAATTGCTCGCCGGCGGCGACATTGGTCGGGGTCGCGACATCGTAGCCAACCATCTTGCGGCCAACTGCACGGCCTGTCACTCGGTCGAGAATAGCGGTGGCAGCGCGGTCGGCCCCAATCTGCGGCTGATCGGCGCGCAGCATGATCCGGCCTACATACTCGAATCGTTGCTCTTGCCCTCGGCGAAGATCGCGGTGGGTTTCGGACTCGTGAACGTGACGCGAAAAGACAAGACCGAGGTCACCGGCACCTTGGCCAAGGAGACACCGCAAGCGGTGACGGTGAGATTGTTCGACGGCGC
>JBDSGI010000658.1:0-4012 GCA_039919035.1 Opitutaceae bacterium | reverse complement strand
CTGGATTGCCGGTTGCGACGAGCGCGGTCTGCGCATCGACCAGCAGCAGATCAAAGATGGAATCGACCGGTAGCGCGACGCGCGCGACGGGCTGGTCGTCGCGGATCAGATAGAGGGCGCCCTTCGGCGAAGTGCCGGCGAGAATCGCACCGTCGCTGAGGCGCTTGAGGGTGAAGACCTGCGGGTCATCCAGCTTCACCACTTCGCGCGCGGTGTAGCCGGCGGCCGCCGCGTCGAGCGTGACCTCCATGATGCGCCCTTCCGGACCGGTGCCGATCAGGAACTTTGCCGGATCGCCGGTGGGTTCCAAGCACCATAACAGGTCCGCGGGCGCGGGTGCCGCGAACTCGCGCAAGGCCGGCCCCGCGACGAGGCGCCCGTCGGAGCGCGTCGCGAGGCCTTTCAGGTTGCGGCTCGGGACATCGCGGAAGAAGTCGATGTCGGTTTTTTTCGAGAGCGTTTGGGCCTTTGCGGCGGCAATCGTGACGCAGGCTAGAACCGCGAGGACAGCGGAGGATTTGAAACGCAACACAGGGATTACTCGGGTGTGAATGGGAAGAAATTCAAAAGCGGGACCGCACCGTCACTCCGTCACGACCAGCGGGCGACGCACGACGTTGGTCAGCAGCTTGCCGGGAAGCAGGTGCTTTTCCCAAAGCGGGAGCACGGCATCGCGGCGACGGAAGCGGGCCTCGTCGGCCCCGCGGGCGATGCGCTCAAACGAACCGGGCACATCAGGGGTCGTAACCGTCTGATCGCTGAAGAGGGACGTTTTCTCGACGACGGCGATGAACACGCCGTCAGTGACACGGTCGTCGCGCATCGCCGCGAGATACGCGTCGAAGCTGCGCAGTTCGGACGCCGCGATCAGCCGCGGGCGACCGGTGAGCTGATCGAGGGCGCGACCTGGAGCGAGCACGACCTCAAGCTGTTTCCCGATCCACGCCGGATCGATCGTAAGGTCGATAATCTCGCGGTGCGGGGCGCCCTGAAAATCGCGCCAGGCGACCGTGGCCTGCACGACTTGGCCGGCGGCGGCATGCGTGCGCGAAAGCTGAAATTGGTCGAGGGTAACGGCGGGATTGATTTCGAGCGGCTCAATGGAAAACGCCACGTGGTCCGGGAAGGTCTTGGCGTAGGGATTTTGGAGGTTGGCGGCCAACCCAGAGACGAACTCACTCAAGCCTTGGGCGAAACCCTGCGGGCCCGAATAAACCGATTGGTATTGGAGGCGCGCGGAGGCGGGAAACGCGATGTTGCTTCGGAGTCGAAAGCCGTTCGCGAGGCCCCCGTCGTTGGAACCGAGAATCGCCTGGCTCAGTCCGCTGGCGATGACGGCGGGGGTGATTTGTTGCTGGCGAACGACGGAAAAGTTAAGGGTGCGCGGTTCGCCGCGCAGCGGACGGACCGTGACCTCGACCGCGATCATTTCCGGCCCAGGCCCGAGGGTGCCGGAGATCGCCGAGAGCCGATCCTGCGAGATGGTGCCGATCACCGCGCCGGTGTTGGCGAGCTTCACCGACTGCATCTGCGAGGGTAGAATCGTGAGAATCTCGGCGGCGCACATCGGCAGGTCCACGTCGCCGAGCGACAGCATCGGGTGGCCGAACGCGGTGACGCGGTTGCCGGTGATCCGTGAGACCGTGCCCGTGCCCGCGAGGGTGATGTCGCCGGTGGCGAGGGCGACCGAGACAGCAGAGCCGGGAGTGAGCGGCGACGCATTTGCGGTCGTGCCGGATGAGCTGCCGCCGAGCGCGATCGCGTTAATGCCGAGCGCGGAAAACTGCGGGGCGAGCAACTCCGCGACCGCGGGACTGAGCCCGCCGAACGAGAACACGGGCTGCATCGCGCGGTAGCTCGGGTCGAGTGGAGCGGAAGTGGGCGCGGGGGCGGAAACGAGTGACGCCGGCCGGCCGGGTTCCTTGGCGTTTACTTCCTCCAGATCGCCGGTGGGCGTGAAACCCGCGTAGCGCACGGTTTCGAAGCGTTGGATTTGGTAACTCAATGCGCCGGCGAGACGGCCGTCGACGTAGAGCGGACTGCCGCTCATGCCGGCGGTCGCGCCCATTTTTTGCACGCGCGTATCGGTGAGTTCGCAGACGATGAGCGACTTGCCCGGGCCGAGGGCATTTTGCAGCACACCGGTGACTTCGACCGCGAACGGTTCCGGCGTGGAACCTTGGAAAACCGTCCAAACCTCGCCTCTCTGGCCCGCCTTAATCTCGGCCAACGGAATCGCCGGCGCGTCGATGGGCTGCGCGGCGATGGCAGCGGGGTTAAGCGCGAAAGACGCCAAGAGTGCGGGTAGAAGCACAGAAAGACGGGGAGATTTCATGGTTTTTTCTTGGCGATCTCTGCGGGCTCCACGCTGGAAAACTAGAGCCGGGCGATGGCGTTCGTTAGGATGTCGCAGGCGCGATCAATGGCAACTCCGTCGTGCGCGGTGCTGAGAAATCCCGCCTCGTAGGCGCTCGGCGCGAGGTAAACGCCGTCGGCGAGACAAGCGTGGAAAAAACGTGCGAAAAGTTTCGCGTCACCTGTCAGCGCGGTCGCGTAGTCGCGCACCGGGGTCGCGGTGAAGAAAATGCTGAACATTGAGCCGCACTGCGGGACCTGCGCGTCGAGGCCCTTCGTGCGACACGCGGCGAGCACGGCGTCGCGCAGTTGCCGACCGAGCGCGTCGAGGCGCGCGTAGGGGTTTTGTTCTTCGAGCAACCGGAGCGCGGCGATACCGGCCGCCATCGCGAGCGGATTGCCGCTCAATGTGCCCGCCTGATAAACCGGCCCGATTGGCGCGAGCAAATCCATGATGTCGGCCCGACCGCCGAAAGCGCCGACGGGCAGGCCGCCGCCGATGATTTTGCCGAGGCACGTGAGATCGGGCGTGATGTTTTCCCGCTCCTGCACACCGCCCTTGGCGATGCGGAAGCCCGTCATCACTTCGTCGAAGATCAACACCGCGCCGTGCTTCGTCGTGATCTCGCGGAGGTAGGCGAGGTAGCCGGCGTCGGGCATGATGAAGCCGACGTTGCCGCAATACGCCTCGATGATGACGCCCGCGATTTGGTCGGGATTGGCCGCAAACGCGGCGTCGAGCGCGGCGCAGTCGTTGAAGGGAAGGACGACCGTCTCGGCGGCGAACGAGGCCGGCACGCCCGCGCTGTCCGGGTGACCGTGGGTGAGCGCGCCCGAACCGGCCTTGATCAGCAGCGAGTCGGAGTGCCCGTGATAGCAGCCGGAAAATTTGATGATCTTGTCGCGCCGCGTGAACCCGCGCGCGAGCCGGATGGCGGACATCGTCGCCTCGGTGCCGCTGTTGCACATCCGGACCTTTTGGATCGACGGCACGAACTTCACGATGAGTTCCGCCATCTCTACCTCGGAGGGATTGGGTGTGCCGAACGACGTGCCATGTTCGAGCGCCGCCGCGATGGCGGCCTTGATCCGCGGGTGATTGTGCCCGTGAATCGCTGGCCCCCACGTGCCGACAAAATCGATCAGCTCGCGATCGTCGGCGGTGATCAGCATCGCACCGCGCGCGGCCTTCACAAAAAACGGCGCCCCGCCGACAGAGCGGAACGCACGCACGGGGGAATTGACGCCACCGGGGATGAGCTGCTTGGCGCGGGCGAATAAATCAGCTGAATTCACGTCGATTCAATAATCTCCTGAACATTTAGGAACGAAACACCGCTGTCTGCTTTGCCCCCAGCCCAACAACGAAAATTAATGCGAACTGGCAAACGACACTTCGGGCAATAGAAGTCCAAAAAACGTGCGTTTGAAGAATTGGAGGACTGAATGAAAAGCAGATGATCTGTATCGTTCAGGTTCGTGGTAGCAGCGTCTTTCTTTTGCTCGAAGTCAGTGCGCTCGAAACGAACCTTTTCTCCGCATTTGGCGCATTCGTAAACCGCGTAAATTGAAATTACGTCCCCTAGAACCTCGTCCGAAAAGCCGGACTGAGAAATTCGTTCTTCTACACTTAGATTTACGACACGCTTCATGAAAG
>JBDSGI010000657.1:0-2879 GCA_039919035.1 Opitutaceae bacterium | reverse complement strand
TTCGACTGGCGCAAAGAATTGCTCGATGGCCCCAACAAGCGCGAGTGGGAGAGGTTTCACGTTCTCAATGTCAGCTACGACCAGTCCTGGGCCCACGGGCTCGGCCGCGTCGGTTTCGAACTCGCCTACAATCACGAGGATCACACGCGCAACTGGTATTCCCTGCTCGGCGCCGGCCGCGGCTACGGGATTAACATCGACCTCAACACCACGCTGCCCATCGGGATTCCGAACCCGAATTTCGGCCGGCCGTTCGTGGCCTCAAATTCGCAACGCAACACCACGCAGGCCGAACGCACCACCGAGCGCGCCACGGGGTTTCTCGAACTCGATTTCGCGCGAAAGTCGGAGACGCTGCTCAAATGGCTCGGCCGCCACAGTCTGACCGGTTTCTATAACACCTTCGAGTTGGACGAACGGAACTACAGCGGGGGCAACCGCACCGGCTTGGAGTGGGTGAACTTTGCCCGCCGCACCACCACCACTCCGAACGATCTGAATACCGAGGACGGCGATTTGCGCACCGTGGTTTATATCGGGCCGAGCCTCGCCAATCTTTCGAGCCCCACCGGCATCAAACTCCAAGGCCTGCGGTCGTTCATCAATCCCGCGCAGCCGATGACCGGCTACGCGTGGAATTCGACGACTCGCTCGTTCACCACGATTCAATCGACCGGCCAGAGCGTGCTTGACGACGGCACCTTTGAGAAAATCACCAGCGGCGCCTCGCTCACGCGCCAGAAAATCCGCACCTACGCCCTGGTGGATCAGGTGCACCTGCTGCCGGGCGAGTGGCTCGTCGGCACCGTCGGCTGGCGGCGTGATCGCGTCGAAGACTTTCGCCGCAACCTGACCGCCGCGGACCGGAACCAGTTCGGCATGCTGGACCGCGGCAACCCGAACTTCCGCCTGCCCGGCACGCCGGGCTCCGTTTTCGAACAGGACATCCTCAGCTACGGCGTCGTCGTGCATGCGCCCCGCTTCCTGCGGTTGCCGCAGTCGGTGAAGACCTCCGTGCACTACAACACGTCCGAAAATTTCCAGCCCGCCGACGCCCGCATCGACATCTTCGGCAAGCCCATCGAACCGCCGAGCGGATCGACCAAGGACTACGGCTTCTCGGTTTCGCTCTTTGAGGAAAAGCTTCAGGCCCGTTTCAACTGGTTCGAGAGTGAATCCGCCCGCGCCTCGATGGGCTATCAGGGCTTCCTCGCCGGCGAGACCGACGCCCGCGTCGTGCGCTACAACACCCCCGCCGCGCTGGCCGCCGCCGGCTGGAAGGGCGCGCCGCAATTTTTCAAGGACCTCACCGGCTGGCAGGAAATCGCCTCGCCTTCGACCGTCAGTGGCGTGGATGTGCGCTACACCCGGCCCGGCAACATGTCGGACACGCAGAGCACCGCGTCGAAAGGTTTCGAACTCGATCTCACCTACAACCCGACCTCCAACTGGCGGATTGCCTTCAACGCCGCGCAACAAAAGGCCAAGCGCTCCAACATCTCTCCGAGCTCGCGGGAATTCTTGAAACTGCGCATCGACGAATGGCTGACCGGCCCGACCTCCAACTTGATCGCCGACGAGTCGGGCCAGCCGGTCAAGGTCCGGATCTACGACACGTTGCTCAACGCTTTCAACGGCCAGCTGGCGCGGGAAGGCCAGGGCGTGTCGGAGTTGCGCGAGTGGCGGGCGAACTTCGTCACCAACTACCGCTTCGTTTCCGGCTCGCGCTTGGCGGGCTGGTCGATCGGAGGCGCTGTGCGGTGGCAGGACAAAGTAGGTATCGGCTATCCCATCATCACCACCAAGGGCGGCACGGGCAGCGTCGATGTGCCGGATCTCGCCCATCCCTATTTCGGCCCGACGGAGACCAATTTCGACGGCTGGCTCGGCTATACTCGGAAGGTTTTTCGCGACAAGGTCCGGCTGCGGGTGCAACTAAACGTGCGCAACCTGCTCGGCGACGACGATCAATTCGCGGTCGCCGCCCAACCGAACGGCGCGACCGCCTCCTGGCTCGCCCCCGTCGGACGCACGTTCAACCTGAAAACCGTTTTCGAGTTCTGACGGCAGCCGCCGGCGGGCGGCGATTCGCTGTTTGTCCGCGTTCCGCCCGGGAGGGATCATCGCATCGTGAAGGCTGCGGGGCAGGCGGGAACGCGCCGCTCCCGGGCGCTTTCCGGGCGCGTGAGGTTCGGCGGAGCGTTGGACCGCAGGCTGGAGTTGAACGCGACCCGCGGTGCCGTCGCGGAATTGTCCAAGTGGACTCGCCGTGCGTCCCGCTCGGAGCTGTCGCCCTCACTTCCGCCGTGACGTGGCGAGCGGAGTTCATTTACTCCGGAGCGATGTCCGACGCTCCCGCTTTTCTTCCTCCCGCGCTCACGCTCGCTGATGGCGGGCATTTTCCCGCCGTCGGCCTCGGTTTTTGGAAAATGCCGAAGCCGCAAACGTCGTCGCTCGTGCAGCAGGCGATCCGCGCGGGCTACCGCCATCTCGACTGCGCGTGCGACTACGGCAACGAGCCGCAGGCTGGGGAGGGGATTGCGTCCGCACTGCGCGACGGCCTCGTGCGCCGCGATGACCTGTGGGTCACCTCCAAGCTCTGGAACACCTACCATGAGCCGCAGCACGTGCGCGCCGCCTGCGAGCGTTCGCTGCGCGATCTGAAGCTCGACTACCTCGATCTCTACCTCGTGCATTTCCCGATCGCGCTGGAGTTCGTGCCGTTTGATGTGCGCTACCCGCCGGAGTGGTTTCATGATCCGCAGGCCGCGTCGCCCGCGATGCAGCCCATCAACGTCCCCTACGCCGACACTTGGGGCGCCATGGAAGAGCTCCACCGCGCGGGCCTCGTGAAGCACATCGGCGTCTGCAATCTCAAC
>JBDSGI010000656.1:0-3533 GCA_039919035.1 Opitutaceae bacterium | reverse complement strand
CCCTCCTACGCCGCCGGCGCCGGCACGAGCTTCAAACTGGGGATGACAACGAGGTTGTGAGACGCGCGGGCGCGACCAAAGCTCCGCCGCCCGGCCTTGGCTCGCCTCGATTCGCGATCCCGCGCTGTGCGTTCGCAGCGCCGACGATTCGCGCCCCCGGAAAACGTAAACCTACAATTACGTTGAAAGCGCTCGCCGGGTAACAGGAAGGTTACTCGCGCCGTTTCTTCGCGCGCGCCGGGTCGCTCGGCCGCCACCTCCAACCACCCAAGCCACCCCCACCATGCCTTATTCGCACCAACCGACCCCGCGCGACGCGCTGTTGCGCCGGCGCTTTTTCGGTCCGTCGCTCCCCGCCTCCGCCGTCGCGCTGCTTTTCTCCGCCGCCAGTTTTGCCGCGACGGTGACCGGCCGCATTTACAACCAAGCCACGCGCGACACGCTGCCCGGCGCCGTCATCGCCGTCGAAGGCTCCAGCACCACCGCGCTCTCCGAGCGCGACGGTTCCTACGCGATCCAGCTGCCCGAGGGCCCGCATACTGTGCTCGTCAGCTACACCGGACTCGACACCACCCGCGTGCCGCTCGTCGTCGGGAAGGCGACGACCCAGGACATCGAACTCACGTCCGGCGTTTACAAGCTGGAGGCGTTTTCCGTGAAAGGCGTGCGCGAAGGCAACGCCCTCGCTCTCCAGGCTCAGCGCAATTCCGACAACCCGAAATGGGTCGCGGCCACCGATACCTTTGGCAACCCCGCCGCCAATCCCGGCGAACTCATCCAGCGCCTCCCCGGCATCTCCACCGACATTGTCGGCAGCGAAGTGCGCACGCTCTACGTGCGCGGCATGGGCACGGGCTTTTCCGCGCTGCTCGTCGATGGCGATCGTATGGCGAGTTCGACGGGCACGAGTTCCGCGCGAGACTACCAGATCGAGCAGCTCGGCACGGGCAACCTCGAGACCGTCGAGCTCATCAAAGCCCCGCGCCCCGAACAGGACGCCAACGCCGTCGCCGGTTTCGTCAATCTCGTCTCGCGCCGCGCCTTCGATCTGCCCGGCCGGCGAATCTCACTCACCGGCGGCGTAATGTGGCGCCAACGCGGATTTAGCGGCAGCCCGTTTCAGGACCGCGCCGACGGGCTCGACATCTTCAACGCGAGCTACGCCGACGTGTTCAGTTTGTTTGGCTCGAAAAACAATCTCGGCCTGGCCTTGAACTTCAACCGCCGCGTCTCCGCCACGACGCAGGACGAGATCGGGCCGGGCGGCGTGCTCTACAATTTCGCGCAGACCTACCTCAACCCGACCTCCGCCAATCCGCTCACACGCCTCTTCGGCACCGGCGACTTAGGCTACAGGGCCGTTGCGCGCAACGCGGGCCTCAACCTCGACTACAAACTATCTCCCGACGCCTACGTCTATTTCAACGGCACCTACAACACCAACGACCAATTTCAGAAGTATTACCGCCCGGGCTTCGGCAATCCCGCCGCCACCGCCGTGAACTTTTCGGCCGACAGCACTTACGATCATTCTTTTTTGTTGCCGCACGCCGCCTCGGTCGCCGTCAGCGAATCGACGCCCGCATTTTTTAAGAATTCGAAAAACTTTTCGCTGCGCGGCGGCGCCCAGTTCAAGCTCTTCGATCGCTCCGCCACGGTCGACCTTCGCGCCTCCTGGTCACACGCGAACATCTCCTATCCCGGCTGGATTCGCGCGCAGGCCCGCACCATGTCTCCCATCGGCATCGGTTTCGAAATCGATCGGCGCGGTCAGGATCCTTGGTATCCAATCTTCCGCCAGACCGCCGGACCGTCGATCTACGATCCGGCGAGCTATACGATGACGTTTATGCAGAAGCAGGCCTACCGCTCGCCGGACGACATCTATGGGCTGCGCGCCGATTTCACCAAGAAGCTCGCAACCCCAGTGCCCGTCACGCTTAAAATCGGCGCGAAGTGGGACGACGATACGCGCGTGCCGTTCACCTCGTTTGGCACCTACACGTTTGTCGGCGCCGACGGCCTCGCCAACTCCGCCGATGATTCGATGGCGCCCTATGCCGACCTCAGCTACCGTCAGGGCGACGGCCGCTACGGACCGTTTCCATTCATGACTAACCCGCAGGGCGCGCCCGCTGCTTACTGGAAGCAAACCGCCGCCGACGCCTACAACAGTTACGCGACCTCCAACGCCAGCAACGCCCGCTTTCAGGAAACCATTTCCGCCGCCTACACCCAGGCCTCCACGAAGATAGGCCATTTGCGCCTGCTCGCCGGTGTGCGCTTCGAGCGGACGCGGAACAAGGGCACGGCGTGGGCACGCAACACCACCGCCGGCTATGGCGCCAGCAGCGTGGGCGGCACGAGCTTCGATCCGGCCGTCGTCGCCACCAACCTCGCCCGTGCGCAGAAATCTTTCGTGCGCCGCAACACGGCCTGGGGCGACTACCACAATTTTTTTCCCGGCCTGCACGGCGTCTACGAACTCACGCCCAATCTTCTCGTGCGCGCGAGCTTCAACCGCGCGATCTCACGCCCGCCGATCGCCAACCTCACGCCTAGTGTCACAGAAAACACCGACAACAACACCGTCACCCTCGGCAACCCCGACCTGAAGCCCTACCTCACCAACAATTACGAAATCAGCATCGAGCGGTATTTCGAGCCGGTTGGCCAGTTCAGCGTCGGCGTGTTCCGCAAGGACATCTCGAACTACTTCGCGTCGTTTGCGTCCACCGTGCCGAGCATCGGCATCGATGGTAGCGGCCTCTACGCCAACTACACGCTCACGACCACGCGCAACCTCGGTGACGCGCGCGTCAACGGCATCGAGGCCAGCTGGCAGCAGCAGTTCAGCTTTCTGCCCGGCGCACTTAAGGGACTCGGCGCTTTCGCCAACTTCACCTACCTCGACGCCAAGGGAAATTTCGGCACGACCGTCACCACGACGAGGCTCGGCCAGCTCGCGCCCCGCAGCGGCAACGGCGGCGTCACGTGGCGCTATCGCGGACTGGACGTGCGCTTCCTCGGCAACTGGACCGCCCAAAAATACAAGAGCACCACTGCGCCGATCGACGTATATAACGAGGAGCGTCTGATGATCGACTTCAAGGCGCAATACTCCATCGATCGCCGCTACCAAATCTTCCTCGACGTTACGAATCTCACGGACGAGTCGCCCCGGACCGATGTCGCCCTTAACGGCTTGAGGTTTTTCAAGACCAACCAGGGCGTCGGCTTCGCCGCCGGCGTGCGCGCCCAGTTCTGAGTTTCCTCCACATATCCGCTCGCCATCGCCACACGCCCCGCGGGCCGTGTGGCGATTTGTTTTCTCCAGCCAGTTCCCAATCGAGCAACCCTTCTCAATTTCGCCCCTGTCCTTTCCATCTGTTACGCCCATGAAATCTATCCGCACCGCCACGGTGCTCGCCGGCGTTTTGCGCGCCGCCATTTTTGCCGCTGAAACGCCCGTGCACCAGGTCGGCTACCAGCAGGCCTACGGCGAATCCAAAACCAACGTCGCTCTCAATCCT
>JBDSGI010000655.1:0-12710 GCA_039919035.1 Opitutaceae bacterium | reverse complement strand
TGTGGAGCCATCACATGTTCACCACGGGCATGGGCACGGTCGCGACCGCCGCCTTCGCGCTCGCGACGATGGCCATCGCCGTCCCGACCGGCGTGAAAATCTTCAACTGGATCGGCACGCTCTGGGGTGGCCACATCATGATGCGCACGCCCATGATGTTTGCGCTCGGCTTCGTCTGGATGTTCATGATCGGCGGCTTCTCGGGCGTGATGCACTCATCCGCGCCCGCCGATTCGCAGCAAAACGACTCCTACTTCGTCATCGCACACTTCCACTACGTGCTCATCGGCGGCTCAATCTTTGCGCTGCTGGCCGGCCTGCACTACTGGTTCCCGCTCATGTTTGGCCGTAAGGTCTCGGAGTTCTGGGGCAAGCTCTCGTTCTGGGTCATCTTCATCGGGTTTAACGTCACGTTCTTCCCGATGCACTTCCTCGGCCTGAACGGCATGCCACGCCGCACGTTCACCTACGATCACAATCTCGGCTGGGACACTCCCAACTTCATCGCGACGATGGGTTCCTATGTCCTCGGCCTCGGCATGTTCATCTATTTCGCCGTCATCGCCTACACCTACTTCAAGGGCGAAAAGGTGAAGAAGGATTACTGGGACGGCCGCACCCTCGAGTGGTCGATCGACAATCCTCCGCCGGAATACAACTTCCGCGTCATCCCGACGGTTCACGCCCGCGATGCCTGGTGGTATGAAAAACACCACAAGGAAGAGATCGCCAAGGAGCAGGCCGAGCATGCCAAGGCCGAGGAAGCCCACGGTGGCATTCACATGCCATTCGGCTCCATCTGGCCGTTCGTCGCCAGCCTCGGCCTGCTCATCGTCGCCATCGCCGTCACCATGATGAAGTCCAGCGAGGAGCCCGGCATCCATCTCCGCCTCGCCACCACCCTCGTGGGCTTCACGGTCACCTTTATCGGAATCTACTTCTGGTCGCTCGAAGGCAACGAAGGCTACCACCTGCACCTCGATAAGGACGGCAATCCCGTTGAAGGCGATCACCACGCCAAGCACTGAGTTCTGCCTTCGTCTCCCTCCCACTATCAAGCCTTTCGCCTCCCCATGAGCAGCCACGCGGCCACCGCCACCATCGATCATCATCACGACCCGAGCACATCGACGGGGATTCCGAACAAGAAGCTCCTCATGTGGACCTTCCTCGCGTCGGACTGCATGTTCTTCGGCGCGCTCATCTCGACGCATCTGATCTACCGGCTCCACCCGCCCGCCGGTGGCCTCGACCCCAAGGTCATCTTCAGCCCGGAACTCACGTCATTCTCGACCTTCATCCTCCTGATGTCGTCGCTGATGATGGCGCTCGCCGTCACCGCGATCCAGAAGGGCAACGTCAAGAGCTGCCGCTGGTCGCTGCTCACGACGATCTTCTTCGGGATGATTTTCCTCGGGTGCCAGGTTTACGAGTTCAACCACTTCGTGCTGGAGAAGAAGATGACGCTCGCGAACAGCCTGCTCGGGACGACGTTTTACACCCTCACCGGCACGCACGGCTGTCACGTCGCCATCGGCGTGCTGTGGCTTGGCCTGATGTATGTGCGCTCGTTCAAGGTCGCCTCGGACAAGTCATGGTTCTCCAGCCAGCTCCTCCACACCCTCACCCTCTTCGTGGCCTTGCTCGGGTCACTCAAGGTTACGCTCGGTTTGGTCCATGCGCTGCAAGTCGAGCCGACCTACGGCGCGGCCATCGGCGCGTTCTTCAGCCACGAATTCATCTATCTCGCCATCACGCTCATCGCCTACGGCCTGCTCGCCTTCCACTTCGCGCGCCCGCGCGGCCCCGTGCAATTTACGGAGGTAAACGCCATCGATGTCGAGGGCATGGGCCTTTACTGGCACTTCGTCGACATCGTCTGGATCGTGATCTTCACCGCCGTTTACCTGCTCGAATACCTCTGAGCCGCCCACCCTCTTCACCATGAGCTCTCCCGCCCAAGCTGCCTCCGCCCACGGTCACGGCGATCACGACGTCAGCAAATTCCAAATCTACGTCCAGATCGCGCTCCTCCTCGCGATCATCACCGGCATCGAGATCGTCTGCGTTTACCTGCCCTTCGCGAAATGGATCATCGTCACCACGCTCGTCGTGCTTTCGACGGTGAAGTTCATGTTCGTTATTTTCTATTTCATGCACCTGCGGTGGGACAAACCGTTCTGCACGATCCTGTTCTTCATCGGCCTGTTCCTTGCCGCCGGCACCATGGCGGGGCTGCTTGCCCTCTTCGGTTCCGAGGCGAGCCTGCCGCTGCCGACCTAAGCCGAATCGCACCTTCCGTAATCTGAGCAAGCGGCCTCCGGGCCGCTTTTCTGTTTTTCGAACCTCCCATGATCGACTGGCGACACTGGCACAACGAGCCGTGGCTGATTGGCGGCCTCGTGGCTTTGGGCTGGCTCTGGGCCTTCCTCGCCGGGCCCTGCCGGCGGCGGCTGGCGCCGGGCACTGCTTATCCGCGCGGCCACGCCCTCCGATTCTACCTCGCCCTGCTCTGCTTCTACGGCGCCGTCGGCTCGCCGCTCGATCAAATCGGCGAGCGGTTTCTCTTCAGCGCCCACATGCTCCAACACCAGCTGCTCATCTACCCGGCCGCCCTTCTCTTCCTGCTCGGCCTGCCCGAATGGATGATTGACCGGCTGTTTCGCCCCGCTGGGGTCGGAGGGATCGCGCGCGGCCTCACCCATCCGCTGATCTGCATTCTGATCTACACGCTCGTGATCAGTCTGTGGCACGTGCCGTCCTTCTACGATTTGGCGCTGCGCAACAAAACCGTCCATGTCGCCGAACACGTGATGTTTTTCGGCGCCGCGCTCTTTTACTGGTGGCCGCTCGCCAGCCCGTCGCGCCTCGTGCCGGCGCGCGGCCCGGCGGTGCAGATGCTCTACCTGCTGGGCGCGTTCATCGCGATGACCCCCGTCTTCGCCTACATCACGTTTTCCGACGACATCCTCTATCCGACCTACGAATTCGCCCCGCGCATCTTTCCCGACTTCACTGCGGCCAACGACCAACTCCTCGCCGGCGTGATGATGAAGGGCGCCGGCATGATCGTTTCGCTGACGGCCTTCGGCGTCGCGTTCTTCCGCTGGAACCGAGAGCAAAAGTGACGCGTCGCGACGGACGAGGAAGTGCATCGCGCTTGTGCGCGGGAAGCCTCGGGGCGCAGCATAGCCCTGCGGATATCCCAGCGCCCTTTGTAACTGAAGGCATTTCTGGCGCGCAGCCCGGCGCCGTCGAAGTGTTCAACAACGCCAACCAACTCGTCGACTGCAGCGACATCGAGAACTACCGGGGCTCGACGCCATCGGCCCCCCAGCCTCATTTTCCCCGAGCGGCCGGATCGAGAATCGCAGAGTGCCTCTTTGCAGTATAAGTAGGACAACACCCCATTTCACCGCGGCATGGGTGACGGGTATGATCGCGAAACATTTCAAGCTCTTCTCCCTGAAGGCGGCTCGCTACGCTACATTGCGTAATGATCGCCCATAAAAAGAGTTTTTCTAATTTCACGTTGGGTTGTCGTGCCAGAAGTGCGTAGAGTTCACTCCATGAAGAAAAAACAACCGCTGATCGTCACGGGGAAAATCAAGTTGAAGCGTTTTGCGCCGGACTACTGCGGCCGGCTGGACAAGGAAAAAACCAAATCGTCGACTGATGCCCTCGGCCAGCGGATCGGCGATGCGCAGCAACTGCTCTATGCCAATTCAAGCCACGCGGTGCTGCTGATTTTCCAGGGCATGGATGCCAGCGGCAAGGATGGCTCAATCCGGAATGTGCTCCGCTACGTCAACCCCGCCGGCGTCGAAACCGCCAACTTCAAGGTGCCCTCCGCGGAGGAGAGTGCGCACGATTTTCTTTGGCGCATCCATGCGGCCGTGCCGCGCCGCGGCAACATCGGCGTCTTCAACCGCTCGCACTACGAAGCGGTGCTGGCCGAGCGCGTCTTAGATCTGGTTCCGGAAAAAATCTGGTCGCGTCGCTACGCGCAAATCGTGGACTTCGAGCGCATGCTGGCGGAAAACGGCGTGCTCGTGCTGAAGTTTTACCTCCACATCAGTCGGCGCGAGCAGGGGGAGCGCTTCAAGGAGCGACTCGCGAATCCGAAAAAGAACTGGAAATTTTCCCACGCCGACCTAAAGACGCGGCAACACTGGGACGACTACATCGACGCCTACGAGGACATGCTGAACGCCACCAGCCATCCCGCCGCCCGCTGGCACATCATCCCCGCCGATCGCAACTGGTATCGCGACCAAATGGTGGCCGAGATCTTGGTGCGGGCGATAAAGCGCCTGAAACTGAAGTGGCCCAAGCCCGCCGAAGATTTGTCAAAGATCCGGATTTCCAAATAACCCTTCCCCCGCGCATCGAAACCTCAGTCCTCCCTGCCATGGCCCATATCTTCCTCGCTATTTTCCTGATCGTATTCGGTCTCAACCTCATCGCCGGGCTTTCGTTTCCCGTCTGGATTCTCGGAGGCCTCGCACTCGTGACGGGTGTGCTCTTTCTCGTTGAGCGCTTCGGCGGCGGGCTGAAGAAATAACGAATTAAACAACGAAGCCCGCCTCATACAAAAGGCGGGCTTCACTCGTGCGATCGAACCGTCTCCCGCGTTCAGGAACTCGCCGGCGCGAAAAGATCTTCCACCGAGTCACTCTCCACTCCGATGTCGGCAAACAGCCACGACGAGAGATAGCGCTCGCTGCACGAAGGGACAATCACGACGATCTGCTTGCCCTTGTTTTCGGCGCGCTTTGCCAGCTGGATGCCCGCCCAAATCGCCGCGCCCGAGGAGATGCCCACCGGAATGCCGTCGAGCTGGTTCACCTGCTTCGCGACGGGGCCGGAGTCGGCCTCTTTCACGCGGATCACTTCGTCGTAAATTTTGGTGTTGAGGACGGCGGGGACAAAGCCGGCTCCGATGCCCTGTAGCTTGTGCGGACCGGGCGCCCCGCCGGAAAGGACGGGTGAGGCATCGGGCTCGACCGCGACGATCTTTACGCCGGGCTTCCGCGTCTTCAGCACTTCACCTACGCCGGTAATCGTGCCGCCGGTGCCGATGCCGGACACCACGAAGTCCACTTTGCCGTCGGTATCGCGCCAGATTTCCTCCGCCATCGTCTTGCGGTGGATGGCGGGGTTGGCGGGGTTGGAGAATTGCTGGAGGATTACGCTGTTCGGGATCTTCGCGGCGAGTTCCTCTGCCTTGGCGATTGCGCCCTTCATGCCTTTCGGCCCTTCCGTGAGCACCAGCCGCGCGCCGAGCACCTTCAGCAGCTTACGCCGCTCCATGGTCATCGTCTCGGGCATGGTCAGGATGAGCTTCAGACCCTTCGCCGCCGCGACGAACGCAAGCGCAATGCCCGTGTTGCCGGAGGTGGGTTCGATCAAGACGCTCTTGGCGTTGATTTTTCCGCTTTTGATGGCGTCGTCGATCATGGAGAAACCGATGCGGTCTTTCACGCTCGCCAGCGGATTGAAGAATTCGAGTTTGAGCAGGATTTCCGCCTGCGCGCCGTGGGCGGCGGCGGTGCGGTTGAGGCGGACGAGGGGAGTATTGCCGATCGTTTCGGTGATATCGTTATATATTTTGGCCATGGTGGGGATGGTTTTGAGAGCTTCAGTCCAACAGCAAAGGCGCGGGCTTGCCGCTCCAAACCGTGGCATAAAGCCCCTGGTTTTGGCAAACGTAAGACACGCCGCCACCGCTTTCCGCTCGGCGGCGTGCGGTTGGCCTGCCACGGTCCCGGCCCATGACGTGGCAGATCGCCCTGGTCTTCGCTTTGGTCGCAGGCGCCATCATCGCCTTCCTGCGGGAGAAAACCCCGCCGGACCTCGTCGCGCTCACGTTGCTCGTCATCATTGTGGTGACGGGGCTCGTGCCGGTGAAGGAGGCGTTCGGTGTCTTCTCAAATCCCGCCCCCATCACCGTGGCGGCGATGTTCGTGATCAGCGCGGCCCTCGTGCGCTGCGGCGCGCTCGACTATCTCTCGACCGCGATCGAACGCACGGCGGTTCTGCCCTACCCACTCGTGATTTTCCTGCTCGTGGCGCTCGTGGCCTTCGTCTCCGCCTGGATCAACAACACGCCGGTGGTCGTCGTCTTCGTGCCGGTCGTGCTGAATCTCGCGCGCCGGATGAAGCTGCCCGCGTCGAAATTTCTGATTCCCGTTTCCTACGCGGCGCTGCTCGGCGGCACCACCACCCTGATCGGCACGAGCACGAATCTGGTCGCCAACGGCGTTTTGGTTGAGCGGGGTCAGCCCGGCTTTGACATGTTTGAACTTGCTTGGGTCGGCGTGCCCATGGCCGTGGTGGGCGCCATCTATCTCGCGCTGGCTGGAAAAAAACTCCTCCCCGCGCGCGAGACGCTCACCTCCATCCTCAGCGACGAGGAGCGGCGCGAGTATCTGACCGAGGCGTTCGTGCCCTCCGGTTCCCCGCTGATTGGCCAAAGCCTGCAGGCCGCTGGCCTCGTCAAGGCCCGCGGTTTCCGCGTCATCGAAGTCGTCCGCAACGGGGTCGGCATCGAGGTGGATGCCAAAGTCACGCCGCTCCGCGAGAGCGACCGTCTCGTCATTGCCTGCCATCCGTCCGGGATCGGCCGTGCGCGGGCGATGCCGGGATTCGATTTCACGGCCGAGGCCGGACTGGAGCAGATCGCCGCGCACGAGGGCGTCGTCTTCGAGGGCGCCGTCGCGCCCAACTCGGCCATCATCGGGCAAAGCGTCAGCGAGCTGAATTTTCGCCAGCGGTTCCGCGTAGTCGTCCTCGCCATTCATCGCTCCGGCCAGAACGTGCGGGAAAAACTTGAGACGCTCCCCCTTCAGATGGGCGACATCCTTCTCATGATGGGCACCGAACAGGCCCGGAACGAACTCCGGCGCGGCGACGACATCATTCTCTTCGACAAGCCGCCGTTGCCTTCATGGTCGCTCCACCAGCGAATCCCGCTCGTGCTCGCCACCATCGCCGGGGTGGTGCTCGGCGAGGCGTTCGACGTGATGCCCATCCAGCTCGGCGCGATCGCCGGCGCCGTGTTTCTCTGCCTGACCGGCTGCATCAAGCCCAAGGAAGCCTACGAGTCGATCGAGTGGCCGCTGCTGTTTGTCATCTTCGGGATGTTGTCGCTCGGACTTGCGATGCAGCACACCGGGGCCGCGACGTGGCTGGCCCACAACGTCGTCGGCGTCGTCGACCACCTCGTCTCCGCCTCCGCCAAACCGCTCGTCATGTTGGCGTGTCTCTACCTCGTCACGATGCTGCTGACCGAAGTGCTGTCGAACAACGCGGTCGCCGCCCTGATGATCCCAATCGCCCTTGGACTTGCGACCGAGGTCGGCGTGGCCGCCCGACCCTATGTGATCGCCGTGACGATCGCGGCGAGCGCCGCCTTCTCCACCCCCATCGGCTACCAGACCAATACCTACGTCTACGGCATCGGCGGCTACAGATTCCGCGACTTCATGAAGATTGGCGTGCCGCTCAATCTCCTCTGTTTCATCGTCGCGATGATCGTGATTCCGCTCGTCTGGCCGTTCCGCTAATCGTCAGCGCGAACAAGCTGCAGAGCGCGGCGGCGAGCAAGCTCGTGCCCTACCCTCGCTCCGTGGGGCGCGAGCAAGCTCGCCGCCTGAATCGGGTTTCGGAGCGGCGCGATGAAGCTTATTCCCCCGTCGCAAACCGCAGCGCGTATTGCGCGAGATTAAAGTCCGCCAAGGTCGAGGAATAGTCCCGGCGCGCGCGCGCCAATTCTTCCTCGGCCTGCAAATCCTCGAAGACGGCGCCGACGCCCGTCTCCCGCCGTTGCCGCGACAGCCGCGTCGTCTGATCGGCGGCTTCCAGCGCCTTGCGCGCGAGGTCGACTTGCGTCGCGAGCGAACGCAGGCGCGTGTGCTGCTCCACGACCTGCCGCCGGATGAGGTCGCGTAATTTTTCCAGTTCAAGTTCACCCTGCCGCTCGCGCGCCGCCGTCTCGCGCTGCTTGTTCCGATCAAGCAGGCCGCCGGGACCGACCCGCCAGCTCAGCCCAATCGCGTAGTCCGTGCTCGAATCAAAATCGCGCGTAATCGATGAGCCGCTTGGGCCGCCGCCGAGGCCGCCCAGTGAAGCCTGCGCGCCCAGCGTGGGAATGAACGGTCCATAGGTCGCGCCCTTCCGCGCCGTGCGGGCGCCTTGGAGCCGCGCACCAGCTTCGTCGAGTTCCGGCCGGACGGCCAGCGCCTTGGAAATCAACGGACCAAGATCACCCGAGGCATCGACGAGTGTGAGCGGTGCCAGGTCGCTCTCCACCGGCGTCAACTCGACCGCCGGATCGAGGTGAAGTAGTTCCGCCAGCCGAGCGGCCGCGAGCCGCTGTTCGGTGCGGAGCCGCACCACCCCTAGGTCCGCGCGCTCCCGGGCGCCGCGCGCCCGCGCGGAATCTCCCGTAAACGTCAGGCCAGCGTCCGCCGTTACGCCGATCTGCTCGGCATAGCGCGTAGCGACGCGCGCCGCTTCCTCCGCCGCGAGCACGGCGGCCCGGGCGCGTGATAACTCAAAATATCCTGCTGCGGCCCGCAGCGTCGCTTCGCGCGCGCGACCGGCGAGCGCCGCTTCCTGCGCGCGGACCGTCTGCTTGGCCACGAGGTTCTGGTAATACGTTTCCCCGAGATCGAGCTGCGCGTTCAACGTCACGCCGACGGCCAGCGATTGCTTGTCGATATCGAGGATCGGACCGTTCACCGCCTGGATATTGTTCTCGTGCCGCCGCACGAAGACCGAGGGCGTGATCCAAGGTAGAAACTTGTCGCGCACCGCCTCACCGGCCGCGCGGGCTTCCGCGACCTTCTCCCGCGCAATTTGCACGTCGAGGCTGTTAGCCCCGGCCAGTCGCAGCGCCGTGGGTAAATCAATCACGCCACCGGTCGGCGCCGCTTCCGCCGCGCCAAGCGCGCGGACCAGACCCACGGAAAGAATAGCGAAGGCAAACCGGTTCATTTGGCCTCCACGGCGTTGACCGCTTGACCCGACACCAACGCCACTTTGCCGGGAATCAGCACGCGGGCGTTTTCCGCGATCCCTTCCAAAATCTCCACGTTCGCGCCGTCGTTAAAACCCGCCTTGACTCCGACTCGCGTGGCCTTGCCGTCGGCGAGCGTAAAAACAAACGCAGCGGCCTTTTCCCGCACGACCGCCGCCGCCGGCACCAGCAGCGCGCCGGTGTGCAGCTCGACGCCCATCTTGAGCGTCGCATACATCCCCGGTCGCAGCACGAGGTCGGGATTCGGGAAATCCGCCTCGACCTGCAACGCGCGCGTCGCCTCGTCGAGCGCGCCAGACTGCCGGCTGACCACGCCTTTAAAGACCCGGCCAGGCAGCGCATCGGTCGTGAGCACCACCGGCTGGCCCACCTTGACGCGTGCTGATTCAATCTCGGGCACGGCCACCATTCCGCGCACCGTGGAAAAATCCATCACCGTCACAATCGCGGCCGCCGAAGCACCGCCGCCCGCTGCCGCCGCCGGCACAAAGGCCCCGGTGTCCACATAGCGCATCGTCACGAACCCCGCGAACGGCGCGGTGATACGGGCGAACTGCAACAGCGCGTCGCTCTGCGCCAAGGCCGCCTGGGCGATGGCCACCTTGCCCTCGGCCGTGTCCGTTGTCTGCGGCGTGATCAAATCGGGCGCTTTTTCGCGGGCCGCCTTAAGGCGATCAAGTTCGATTTTCGCGACGCGCAGCTCGGCCTCGCGGCGTGCCCGCTCGGCCACGACCTCGGGGACTTCGATTTCGGCGAGCAGTTGTCCGGCCTGCACCGTGTCACCGCGGTCCACTGCGATCGATTTCAAGTAGCCAGCGACCTTGGCGTGCAGCGTCACCTGCTGGTTGGCGCGCACGCCGCCCGGGAGGCTCACGAAACGGTGGATGTCGCCGCGCCGCGCGTTGACCACGGAGACCTCGGGGAGGTCAGCGGCTTGAACGGACGCGGTGACAATGGCCGCGCTAAGCGCGAAAAATCGAAGGGAAAACATGGCGAAATTGGGTGGGGCGTGAGCGATCAGGAAGAGGGGCGCTGGACGAAATACTCGCTCGCGGGATCGTCCGGATCGAGCGACGGCGAGCGGACTTTATTGGAGGTGAGAATCGCAAACACACTCGGCAGCACAAACAGCGTGGCGAAGGTCGCCAGCGCCAGTCCGCCGACCACCGCCCGCCCGAGGGGCGCAGTCTGGTCGCCGCCTTCGCCCAAGCCGAGCGCCAGCGGCATCATGCCGGCAATCATCGCGAAGCTCGTCATGAGAATCGGTCGGAGCCGGCTGCTCGCACCCTCGATCGCGCCCGTGATCGGGCTGGCCGTGGCAACGCGGCGCTGCTCCGCAAACGTCACCAGCAAGATCGCGTTGGCGACCGCCACGCCGACCGCCATGATCGCACCCATCGCGGACTGCACGTTGAGTGTCGTGCCGGTAAGCCAGAGCGTCACGACGACTCCGGCGAGCACCGCCGGCACCGTCGAGACGACGGCGAACGACAAGCGCAACGACTGAAAGTTGGCGGCGAGCAGCAGGAAAATCACCACGATCGCGATGATAATGCCGGAGCGGAAGCCCTCCAGTAATTGCTCCAGCGGCACGACCTGCCCCCGGTAGTCGACCTTGAGCTTCGGATCGGCGGGCTTACCGAGATCGGCGATCGCGCGGCGCACCTCGCGCATCACCGTGCCCAAATCACTATCGAAAATATTGGCCGTAATGCTGACCACGCGCGCCATATTGTAGCGCTCGTAGGTCCCCACCGAGGTTCCCGGCGTGATGGTGGCCAGATTGCGCAGGAGCACGGGCTTGCCGGCGCTGGACGAAATCGGGACATTTTGGAGATCCTCGATCGACGTCGTCTTTGCCTCGGGGATTTGGACTTGGACGTTGAAGCTGACGCCCGTGCCGGGATCGGCCCAGAAGTTCGGCATCGTGAAACGGCTTGAGGTCGTCGCCGCGACGAGGGAGCGCGTGACATCACTCATCTGCACGCCGAGGAGCCCGGCGCGCTCACGATCGACGTTTACGGCGAGGCTCGGGTAGTCGAGCGTCTGCGCAATCTGCACATCGCGCAGCGCCGGGATGGTTTTCAACTTCTCGATGATCTGGTCGGCGTAAACCTTGCCCGCGCCTAGACTCGATCCGCTAATCGCGATTTCAATCGGCGTCGGTGAGCCGAAGCTCATCACCCGCGAGACAATGTCCTGCGGCTCGAACGAAATCCGAACGTCCGGCAGTTCGCGGGCAAAGACGCCGCGCAGCTTTTCCTTGAGCGGCTCGATCTTCAAACCGCCGCCGGCTTTCAATTGCACCGCGAGCCAGCCTTCCTCGGGTCCGCCGTTCCAGAGATGCACCAGGTTGACTGGGAAACTGGAATTGTGGACGCCCACCATGCCGATGCTGATCTCGACCTTATCCGCGCCGCCGCTCTCGCGCTCGATGAGCCGGAGCACCTTGGTGGCGAGCTGCTCGGTCAACGCGACCTGCGTGCCGCTCGGCCCGCGGAACCGCACGGCGAACTGCCCGTTGTCCGCCTTCGGAAAAATCTCCGTGCCGAGGCGGCCGCCAATCATCCAAATGACGCCGCCACAAACCACGAGATACACAATCGCCAGCAGCCATCGCGCGGCGACCACGCCGCCCAGCACCCGCGTGTAACCGCGCTGCAAGCCGGCAAACAGCGACGAGTCACGCACCTTGCCCGCGTGGCCGCGCAGCAACCAAACCGACAGCACCGGCACCAGCGTGCTCGAAAGCAGATATGACGCGATCATCGCAAACCCGACCGCGAGCGCCATTGGCACGAAGAGCGCCTTGGCCGCGCCCACCATGAAAAACGCGGGGATGAAAACCGCGAGGATGCACAACATCGCGAGCAAGCGCGGCAGCGCCGTCTCGCGCGTGCCGTCGAGCGCGGCGCGCGCCACCGAGGCGCCGCGCGCGAGGTGAGCGTGGATGTTTTCCACCGCCACCGTCGCCTCATCCACGAGGATGCCAACCGCCAGCGCGAGACCGCCGAGCGTCATGAGATGAATCGACTGCCCCGTAATCCACAGCGCGAAGGTCGCGGCGAGCAGCGCCAACGGGATGTTGATCACCACGATGAAGGCGCTGCGCCAGTCGCGCAGAAACAACAGCACCATCAAGCCGGTAAGGATCGCGCCGAGTCCGCCCTCCTTCACCAGATCCTTGATCGAGCGATTCACGACGGGCGACTGGTCGAAGACGTAGCTCACCTTGATGTCGTCGGGCAGGATTTTCTGAAACTCGGGAATGTTCTGTTTCACCAGTTCCACGACATCGAGCGTGGAGGCATCGGAGCGCTTGGTGACCGGCAGATAAACGGTGCGGCGACCGTTCGCCACCGCGTAGGCGGTGGTGGTGTCGGCGCCATCCTCGACCGTGGCGACATCGCGCAAAAACACCGCGCCCGCCCCTGTGCGGCGCACCGGCACCGCCTCGAGGTCCTTCGGGTTCTTCACGATCGCGTTCATCTCCACGATCGGATATTTGTCGCCCAAGTTCATGTTGCCCGACGGGCTGACGGTGTTGGATTCGGAGAGCGCCTTCACGATGTCATCGGGCGAGAGGCCATAGGCCCTCATCCGCTCGGGGTTCACGCTGACGACGATGCTGCGGGACGAGCCGCCAAACGGCGGCGGTGCGGAAACG
>JBDSGI010000654.1:0-2720 GCA_039919035.1 Opitutaceae bacterium | reverse complement strand
GGCCCTCGGCAATGCCGATCTGGCTGAAGGAGCGGTTGTCGCCGTCGTGGCCGAGGACAAAGGTCGCGATCCGGGTGGAGTCGGTTTTGAAGGCGAGCAGCATCATGTCATACATCAGGTCGATGTAATCGGCGTGGCTCGAAGGAATGCCGGCGGGCGTCGCCTGGGCCGGATCGGTGTTCGGGCCGAACTTTTCGGCCTGCTGGATGCGCGCCTCGACGTCGCGAACGCCCGTGAGATATTGGTCGAGCTTCTCCCGGTCGCCGCGGTCGAGCCGGCCTTGGAGGCGACGCGCGTCGTCCATCACGAAATCGAGCACGGAGCGGCGCGCAATCATGCGGCCCTGCGCATTGGCGGCGCGTTCGCCGTGCGCGCCGGCGCCGAAGAGCCGCTCGAAGACTAGGCGCGGGTTGTTCTCCGGCGTCATCGGCGTAGTGGGCGACTGCCAGGAGATGTTGTATTGGTAGGCGCAGGAATAGCCGGTGTCGCAACCCGAGGCGGGGCGATTCACATCGCACGTCAGCTCCAGCGAACGAAAGCGCGTGAGGTGGCCGATGCGGTTCGCCATCACTTGATCGATGGAGATCCCGGCACGGACATCGGTGGCGCTCTTGTTGAGTCGCACGCCGGTGAGAAAGACGCCGTTGCCGCGCGCATGGTCGCCGCCGCCGTCGTTGCCCGCCGTGGCGTTGGCGTGATCGAGGCCGCCGAGCACCTGCACGTGGCGGCGCATCGCCTCCAGCGGTTGCAAGGTGGACTGGAGCTGGAAGTCCGAACCGCCGCCCTCCGGCCACCAGCGCGACGGAATCGCGCCGTTGGGGAAAAAGACAAACGCCGTGCGCAGGGGCGCGCCCGTGGCGGTCGTCGCGAGGCGCGCGCCACCCGCCGCAGTCACCGCCGACAGACGACTGGGCAACAGCGAGCCAAACGCCGGCAACGCCACGCATGCCCCGAGGCCGCGCAGGAAGTGACGGCGGTTCATCGCGGCCAACGGATCGACACGGTGGGGGGCGGCGGGCGTGGGCATGGTCAGGGGGTGGTTTGAACGAGCGCGGGGGTCGGCTGACGGCGTTGCTGGAAGGGTGCAGAGTTAACGATGGCACGCAAGAGCGTCGAGGGCTTGCCCCCGGACGCCTCCAGCGCCGCCACCAGCTGGTCGGTGGTCGCCACATCGCGGTAGTCGAGCCCGCGGCCGAGGGCGAAGGTAAGCAGCTTCTCGCTGACGCATTCGTAGAAATCGCGGCGGCGCGCAGTCGCCAGCACGTGCTTCAGTTCCCGCACATCGGCGAAGGTTTCGCCGGTGATGAGTTTGCCGGCAGTCTGGACCGGCTGGCCCGCATCGGTGGTGCGCCACATGCCCATCGCGTTGAAATTTTCCAGCGCCAGACCGAGCGGGTCCATCCGGCTGTGACAGGAGTTGCACATCGGATCCTTGGCGTGGAGCGCGAGCGTGTCGCGGAGGTTCATCGTCTTCAACTCGGCGGCCGGCGCCGCGTCTTCGAGGGAGGGAATGTTTGGCGGGGGCGGGGCCGGCGGCGTGCCGAGAATCGCGTCGAGGATGAAGACCCCGCGCTTCACCGGCGAGGTGCGGGTGGGATTTGAGGTCACCGCGAGAATCGTGCCCTGCGTGAGGACGCCGCCCCGCGGACTGCCGGTCGGCAAGGTGAATTTGCGCATCTCCCGGCCCGAAACCCCTTCAATGCCGTAATGCTTCGCAAGGTCTTCGTTCAGGAAGGTGTAGTCGCTCTCGATCAGTTCGAGCAGGCTGCGGTCCTCTTTAAGGATGTAGCCGAACGTCAGCTCCGTTTCTTGCGCCATCGCGCGGCGAATCTCGCCGGTGAGCTCAGGCATCGGGATGCGGCTGAACTCGAAAAACTGCGCCCGCGCCTTCGCCAGCGTCTCGTTCTCCTCGGGCGTGCGCTCGCCCTCGGGTTTCCGGCCGAGCCGGCGAGATATCTCGCGCGCGGCATCCAGGCCCGGCTGCGGGTGATCGCGCAGGAAAATATCGCGCGCCGTGATCGCGACATTCGGGATGTCGCGCGCTTGGAGCCATTGACCGGTGAAGTTGCGCACGAACTCCCGCGAGCGCTTGTCGGCCAACATTCGCGCCATTTGCGCGGGCAAGTCGGTGCGCAACCGGCTCTCGCCCGCGAGGCGAAACAGCTCGGCGTCGGGCATCGACGACCAGAGAAAATAGGACAGCCGCGACGCCAGGGCGAACTCGTCAACCTCGGGATACATCTGACCGGAGCGCGGCGCGGCGGCCCGCTCCTCCCGGAAAATGAAACTCGGCGAGGCCAGCACCGCCACCATCGCCTGCGCGACGCCCGCCTCGAACGCCACCCTCGGCAGCGAGTAGGTCGTCTCCGCGAGCGCCACCAGCCGCTCAAGCGTGGCGGCTTCGACGGGGCGGCGAAACGCGCGCGTGGCAAATTTCCCCAACAGCTCGCGCGCATAGGCGCGCCGGCCTGCCGCGTCGGCCGGCGCCTCGCGGGGGAAAGCCTTTTCATAACCCGCCGGCCGCACCCAATGCTCCTCGGCCATCGGACCGCGCACCGTCACGGCATTCAGTTTCAGTCGCAGCTGGCGAATCTGCGGCCGATCCGGGCCGCTCGGTTTCATCTCGATCGTCAGGGTGTGCTCGCCGGCGGCCCACTCGCGATCGAAGGGAAACTCAAAATTCTTCCCGCCTTCCCGCACGAACTCCTGCTCCAGCAAGA
>JBDSGI010000653.1:0-3666 GCA_039919035.1 Opitutaceae bacterium | reverse complement strand
GGGACGACAAATATCTGGGCAAAGACGGTTGCGTTCACCGTCACCTCCCGCGTGAAGGCGATCTGCTTGCCATCGGGAGAAAATACCACGGCCTCGGGCCGCGGCGCGCCGCGGCCCAACTGTTGGGGAGTAAGCCGGTGAAATTTGCCCGTCGTAGCCTCTGTCACGCCGACGCTTCCGTCGAGGGTGTGAGCCAGCCAGCGGCCATCGGGACTCCACGTGAAGGCCGAGGTGATGTCCGTGGGATTGTGAGTGAGCTGCCGGCAAGCGCCGTCGGCTGGCGCCACGGTCCAGAATTGGACGACTCCCGCCTCGTCCTTCATCAGGCAGGCGATCTGCGAACCATCGGGCGAGGCGCGCAGCCAGTGCCGCGGCGCGGTCACGACGCCCGGAAATTTTCGTCCCGCCGTAAACGTGAGCCGGCGTTGACTGACGCCGCGCGGCGGAGCGGGCCGCGTAGTTTCGGTCCCGGCCAGCGGAGCGACGCCAGCCTGCGTGAGATCGTCGGGCAGGTCGGCGATGAAAACCTCGGCATGGGTCGTCCCTTCTTTTGTCGAAACGTTGGCGAGGAAAGCCAGCGCGCGCTTTTGTTTTGAACCATCGCGCGTCATGTAACCATCGCGGCCCACCCAGCCCTCCTCGAAGGCCCGGCTGATCTCATCCGAACCCGGTTTGGGTTGGGCCACGGTATGCGTGACCAACACCGAGAACCAATCGCCATCATGGTTGCGCGGATGACTGCGGGCCACCCGCACCGGACCGCGCGGAAGGGCCACGCCGATGTTGCGCTGGTTGGGCTCGTGGGGAGGCGCATCGCGGTGAGCATCCAGGCGGGCGAGCACTTCGTCCTCGTAGGTAAAGCTCACCCACGTGCCGTCGGGACTGAACACATGCACGTGCGAACCGCCGCGCAACGCCCCGGCGGCAAACGGCGGCGCATAGTTCATGGCGTCGAGCGGCCGGGCCACCCTTGGCTGGCGCACATTGACGACGGCTCCTCGCCGTCGGGTGAAACTGTAATTCCAATCGAGCGTCGGTTCTTCCGGCCCGTGAATAAACACCACTCGCGGCTCGGTGGGACTGTAGGTAACGACTCCACAGGCCGACCCGTGCGGCGCCTCGTAGAGCGTCAGCACCGCCCCGGTCTCGACGTTGACGTGCTCGATGCGGGTGGCGTCGAAGACGGCATCCTTGGCTCGCACGTCGTAAGCGATCCAGCGCCCGTCGGGGGACCACACGTTGATGTTCGTCAGCACGTGGCCCTGCGGAGCGCGGGTGAGCTGGCGCTCCTGGGCCGGCGCGACCGCCACGGCGCCGGCCAGTCCAAGAGTGTTGAGGAGTGTGCGCATGGATCTAGAATCGCTCATCCGGCAGCCCCTCGAAGCGGCCGGCCGGCGAGAATGATCCCCGCTCAGAACTTAAAGGTCGACGAGAGAAAATATGCGCGGGGCTGCACGGGGACATATTGCAACATCGTGTCGCGACCGGTGGCGGGAAGCTCCGTGAAGCTCTGGCGATCGCCGGGGTTGATGCCCCACCCCCGCCACGTCATCACGCCCTCGCTGTCGGTCAGGTTATTGATGTTGAAATTGACGGACCAGCGGCGCGAAAACGTCCAACCCATGCCCAGATCGAATTGGTTGAAGCGCGGGAGCATGATGACGTTGGCCGCGTTGCCGGCACGCTCACCCATGTGCTTCCAGGAGAGGTTACCAAAGAATTTGGGCGTCCGGTAGCTGAGGGTGTTGTTGAGAATGAAATCCGGATTGTTGTCGGCGGGGCGGCCGGAAAGGTCGCGATAGGAGTCGTCGTCGCGGCCGTTAACCCCGGCTAGGAAAACTTTCCAGACGTCGTTCTTGGCCTTTTGCGCCGTGAAAACGCTGCGCACGCTCCAACGCTCGGAAAAGCGAAACGTCCCCTCGAGTTCGAGGCCGTAGGAAGTAGTGGAATTGTAGATCGGGTCAGGGAAGTAGAGGGTGACGCCGTCGGCCTCGGTCGCCTGCGTGATGGCGAGGATGTTGTCGAGGTGGCTGTAGAACGGCGTGGCAACCAGGGTGACGCGGCCCACTTTCAGGCGGTAGCCGAGCTCAGCCTGCTGCACGGTCTGCGGCCTAGGCTTCAGATTCGCGATGCGGAAGGCCGAGTTGTAATTCCGAAAGAAGCCGTAGTCGGGCGCCTTCTCGCCGTCGGCGTAGCGGAGGTAGAAAGAGTTTTCGTTGTTGATGACGAAGTTGGTGGCCGCGGACCAGGAGAAGCTACGAACGTTTTTGTCGAAGTTCCATTTACCGTTGGGATTCGGAACCTGAAAGCGGTTGTCGAACATGGTGAAAGGATCGCCATCGGCGCCGCCGTAGGTGGGGTCCCAGTTGCCGAGAGGGTTCTGCGAACCGGATTGGTTATAACCCTTGACCTTGTAATTCTCGCCGCGGAAGCCCCAATCGACCCCCCAACGCGGACTGATTTCCCACTTGTGACCAAAAAAGTAGGCGAACTGGCGCGCGATGGCTTCATCGCGGACGTAGCCGACGCCGAGCGCAGTGAAGCCCTCCGGATTGGTAAGCCTGACGGGCTGCCCGTTGAAACCGGCGACGGCGGTGAGCGCGGCGGCAGGCGTGCCGGCGGGAGCGGTGGCGGCCGTGGCGGGAATCCACGTGATCGCGACCGGCTCGGGCTGTTCCACGAGGGGCGAAGCCGTGCGGCCACCGCTCGACTGCCGATCGGAGATGCCTGAGTAGCCAAAATATCCACCACCGACAAACGTGTGACCGCGCCAGCGCTTGGTGACCGAGAGTCGCTCCATGATCTCGTCCATGTGCTCATTGGCGACCCGACCGTTGTTCGTCCAAAAAGCACTCGGCACGATCTGGCCGTTGGGAAGATTGGCGAAGCGGACAATCTGGCCGGCGTTGTTGAGCGCATTGGCGTTCACGGTGTAGTTACCGTTGGAAGTGACCTCGGCGAGCACGTTGCCGGAAGCACGATCAGAGAAACGATAAAGGCCGGCGGGCACGCGGCCGTTTTGCGTGCCGCCGCTGAACTGGATGCCCATCGTGCTGAAAAAATTCGGCCACTCGAGGGAGCGCGGGGTGACGCCGGAGCTGGAGTTCCAATCGGCCCAGTTGCGGCTGAATCGCACGTTGTTGTTGACCGACCAGCCGTCACCGAACTCGTGCTTCCACTCCACGCCCGTGTAACGAGAGCGGGAGCGGACGGCATCAGTTGTGTCGAAGGTGGCGAACTTGTTGTCGGCCTCGCGCGGATATTGAAACGAAGCCTTGGGAAACAGATTGGTGCTGAACCGGCTGAGTCCGGGAAACTGCTTCGGGTTCTGCGGATCGCGGGCGAGCAGGTATTCATACCAGTGATTTCGGTCGTCGAGATACTTGCCGTAAATTTTCACGGAGCCGCGGCCATAGTCTTTGAAAACATTCCCGTGGAGCCCGAAGCCGTTGTTCATTGGATAACCCTTGGGCGGGCGATGGCCCTCGGCGTAGCGGTAGAAGCCACCGACGTTGTAAACCCAGCCCCGCGCACCGAGCGGGCCGCCCATGGTGCCGTCGACGCGATATTGCGGTGATCGCCGCCCTTCCAGACCGGAGCGGGAGCGGATCTCGCCGCCGAATCGCGACGTGCCGGTGCGCGTGATGTAGTTGAACGCCCCGCCGG
>JBDSGI010000652.1:0-3819 GCA_039919035.1 Opitutaceae bacterium | reverse complement strand
AACGGGCTGCCGGATGTAACGCGGTCAGATGACCGCGTTTTAGGCCCCAGCCGACGAGGTTTCTACTTCGCCCTTGCCAGCGGCGGGGGCCGACCTAGCTTTCGACGTTTTCTCCCCATGATTACTTGGATTCAGAAATACTTTCAGCATCACTTCCGGACGATTTTCGCGGTGTTGCTGGCGCTGATCATCATTTCGTTCGTCTTTATCACGAACGCCTCGGGGGGGTTCGGCCGCGCGGATCGCCAGATGGTCGATCGTCCTTTCTTTAGCTACAATCTCGCCCTGCAATCCGATCAGCAGCGGCTCTTCGGCGACGCGGGGCTGAGCGCCACCCTCCGGGTGGGAGCCTATGCGCAGCTCGATAACGAGCAGGTCCAAAACTACGCGTTCCAACGCGCCGCGACTCTCCACCTAGCCGACGCGTGGCACATTCCGGAAGCCAACAACGACGAAATCAAGAAGCAGATCGAAACGCTTCGCATGTTCGCCGGCCCGGACGGGAAATTCGACGCCAAGACCTACATCACCTTTCGCGACAACCTGAAAACCAATCCCCGCGGCCGCACCGAAGCCGACATCCGCCGGATCATCAGTGACGACGTGCGCGCCGAAAAAGTCCAGGAACTGCTCGCCGGTCCCGGCTACGTCCTCCCCGGCGAAATCAAGCGCCAGTTGGAGCAGGCCGACACCACGTGGACCCTCGCCACCGCGAGCGCGGACTACAGCGCCTTCAAACCCGAGATCAAGCCGACCGACGCCGAACTCTCCACGTTTTTCGAACAGTCGGGGGGGCGCTACGACATTCCGCCCCGCGTCGTGGTCAGCTACCTCGATTTCCCCGCGCTCAACTATGTGACCCAAGTCTCGGTCGACGAGGCGCAACTCCGCGCCTTCTACGACGCCAATCCCTCACGGTTTCCCAAGCCGGCCGATGCGCCAAAGCCGATTGTCCCTTCGCCGCTGCTCACGCCTCCAGCCACCGATCCCGCCGCCGATTTCACGGCCGTGCGCGCCCAAGTGGACTCAACCTTTCGCCTCGAACGGGCGCAAAAAATCGCCGCCAAGGCCGCCAGCGATCTCTCGCTCAAGCTCTACAAGGCTAACGCGACCACCCAGGCCGCCATCGACACCCTGCTCGCGGAGGCGAAACTGATGCCGAAGGCGTTGCCGCCATTCGCCCGGGAAGCCGCCCCGCTTGAGCTGAGCGGCTCCCCCGAACTTGCCGCCGAGGCGTTTCGCCTCAACAAAGACCGGCTCGCGTCCGATCCGGTGGCCACGCGCGACGGCGCGATAATCCTTTTCTGGAAGGAATCCCAGCCGAGCCGCAAGCCCCTGCTTAGCGAGGTCCGCGATCAGGTTGTCGCCGACTACAGCGAGAGCGAGCGGCGCAAACGCTTCGTCGAAGCCGGCAAAGCGGCCAAGGTGCAGCTGGAGGCCCGCCTCAAGGCCGGGGATACGTTCGAGGCCGCTACGGCCGCCGTCGCCGCCAGCTCCGGCCTCAAGATGGAAGCTAAGACGCTCGCGCCCTTCACGCTGCGCGCGCGTCCGCAGGACGCCGACTATACGGTGCTCAGCACGCTGGAGCGGCTCGAGAAGGGCCAGGTTTCCGACATGTCGATGGGCGCCGACAAAGGCATCTTCGTTTACGCCGTCGACAAGAAGCTACCCGATGCCTCCGAGGCCAACCCTCAGTTCGCCGAGACGCGCAAACAGATCGCCAGCTACAGCGGTCGGGCCGGAGCCTCCGCTTACCTTTCCGAACTCGTGGACAAGGAGCTCAAGCGCGCCGACCCGCGCGCGCCGTAAGGCCGCCATCGCCCGCCTCCCTCCGGCTATCCCGGCCCGTGCCGCCCACGTGCAGCACGGGCTTTCCTTTGGTCCGGAAACCCACCAAAGCTTCCGCGCCTCATGCCCCTCCGGTTCTACGCCCCGCTGAATCTTCCGTGCCGCCTCTGCGGGCCGGGGTTTGAGCACCGGCAGTCGGCGCAGGCGCCCGACCTCACCGTGTGTCCGAAATGTGGCCAAGGCATCCGCTGCCCGGGGACCCACGCGGTAAATTCCCCGAAACTTTTGGCCCCCCTTTCCGTCTCGCGCGCCAGACAGGCCGGATTCGCCGTTCTTAAACGCACCCCCGGGGGCGAGTATGAAAGACAGTAACTTTCGCTCGCCCTCTGTGTTGTAAACGGCATATCCGGACCCAACCATTTTCCCACAAGTCATGCCACGCCCACTCGTCCGCGCCCTGCTCGTCCTTACCCTCAGCCTGCCCGCGCTCGGCCAGACGCCCCCCCCGGCGGCCGCCCCTGGCGCCACCTTCAAGCTTGAGGACGCGATCGGTCTCGCGCTGAAGAAAAATTTCGACCTCCAAGTCCAGGCCTACACGGTCGAGAATGCCAAGGACGCCATCGCCATTCAGGAGGCCGCTTTCGATCCCACGATCAACGCCGCGTTCCGCCGCAACGTAAGCCAATCTGCATCGACGACCAGTCGGCTGGATGGCACGGCCAGCGTCGGCCCGCGCAGCGACAACACCACGTTGACTTTCGGCACCACCCTTCCGCGCATCAGCGCGACCAACGGCAGCCTCAGCCTCAACGCCAACCTTTCCCGCGCCGCGAGCAACTCCAACAATGCGCTCGTCAACCCGAGCTTTGGCAACGGCGTTTCCGCCAACCTCAACCAGCCCCTCCTCAACGGCGCCGGCCGGTTTAACGCCACCGCCGCCCTGCAACGCTCGAAACTCGGGCTCAACATCGCCTCCATCGCCTACACCAGTCGCGTGCTCACCCTCATCAGCGACACCGAAAACGCCTATCTCAATCTCGTGGCCGCGCGCGAAACCCTGCGCATTCGCCAGCTCACCTTCGACTACAACCAAAAGCTCTTCGAGGAAAACCAAGCCCGCCGTTCTACCGGCGTGGCGACCGATCTCGACGTGCTTACCGCCGAGGTTGGCGTAGCCAACGCGCGTCGCGGCATTGTGCAGGCCGAGCAAAGCGTGGCGGACGCCGAGGATCGCCTCCTCAATCTCATCAACTTGCCCAATTTTGAGGCGAAGGTGGGTGCCGTGGAGTTCAGCGAGTATAGTGGCGGTTCGCCGAATTTCGCCGTTTCCTACAAGCGCGCCCGCGACTACTACCCCGATACCCTCTCAATCGAGGAGTCGATTAAACAGCTTGAAATCGACCTTGAGGTCGCGAGGCGGAATAAATTGCCGAACCTGGATTTGTCCGCCGGCCTCGGCTACACCGCGCGCACCACCAACGAAGGTTACGAGCAGGCCATCAGCAATCTGCCCAACGATCACGGCAATAACTGGAATCTCGGCCTCACCTTCTCGACCCCGTGGGGACGCCACGCCGACAAGGCCCGCTATCGCACGGCGCAGACCTCCCTTTTGTCACGCAAGGCGCAGTTGGAGCAATTGGAGCAATCTCTGCTCGTCAACGTTCGCACGGCCGTGCGCGCGGTCGAAACCAATATCCACACGGTGGAAATCGCCGCCAAGGCCAGCCAGCTGGCACTTAAACAATACGAGCAGCAAAAGGCCCGTTTCGATGCCGGCTTATCCACCAGCCGTCTCGTCCTTCTCTCCCAAGACGACTTGGAAAACAGCCGCTTCCAGGAACTGAGCGCCCGCCTTGCTCTGCGCCGCGCGGCCGCCGAACTGGGCCGGCTGGAAGGCACCTCCATCCAGCGCTTCCGCGTCCAGCTCCCGCAGTAATAGAGGACGCGCTCCTTCAAGGCTTCACCCTGCGCGCGAGCGCGGGGTTTTTCATTTCACCCCATGACTACCGCGCTCCTCATCCGCCTCGG
>JBDSGI010000651.1:0-4083 GCA_039919035.1 Opitutaceae bacterium | reverse complement strand
ACTGACCGCGATGATGAGGGCGATTTTCATGGGGGAGTCGCGGCGAGATTGAGCGGTGGCTCCAGGGGAATCAATTCCCTGCGACCTATGCGCGGCGGCGAATTCATTTTCAGTTTTCGAATGCATGCTGCCGGCCATCACCGCAGCTTGCAAAATCTTACCTCAGGCGCGTAGTGATGGCGGTGCGCACCTTTTGACTGTTTGAGGCGTCCTGCGCGTTGAGTCAGCAATCCCCAACCTCCCTGGTTTATGAAAACATCTGTGTTCGCTCTCAGTCTTCTCGCGCTGGGCCTCGTTGCGCCCGGCGCTCGCGCCAGTCTCACCTCCGACATGAAAGAGGGTGCGCCGTCCTTTCGCGCCATGAGCCAGCTCGCCTTCGGTCCCGAGGGCGTGCTCTTCATCGCTGATACGAAGGCTGCCGCCATCACGGCAATCGCGACCGGCGACACCAAGGCCGCGAGCGGCCAGGTCGCCATCAAGTCCGAGGCCATCGACGAAAAAATCGCTGCACTCCTCGGCACCAAGGCCGACCAAATCATCATCGAGGATCTCGCCGTGAACCCGATTTCGAAGCGCGCGTATCTCTCGGTCTCGCGCGGCAAGGGACCGGATGCTGTGTCGGTGCTCGTGCGCGTGAAGGCCGACGGCCAGCCCGAACTCGTTTCTTTGGAGAAGGTGCGCTTCTCCCGCGCCGAGCTGCCCGATCCAGCGGCCGACACGGTTGTCGAGTCCGGTAAGAAGCAGCAGAACCGCCGGCTCGAGGCGATCACCGACATCGCGTATGTCGAGGGCAAGGTGCTCGTGGCCGGCCTTTCGAACGAGGAGTTTGCCTCGTCGCTGCGGGCGATTCCGTTTCCCTTCAAGACGGTGGCGCGGGGCACCTCGGTGGAGATCTACCACGGCGCGCACGGCCAGTTTGAAACCCGTGCGCCGGTCCGCACCTTCGTTCCCTACAAAGTCGGGAAGGAGCAGCAACTGCTCGCCGCCTACACCTGCACGCCGCTGGTGCAGTTTGCGCTCGATGACCTGAAGCCGGGCGTGAAGGTGAAGGGCAAGACCATCGCGGAATTCGGCAATCGCAACCGCCCGCTCGACATCATCGTTTACCAGCAGGGCGGAAAAGATTTTCTCCTGATGGCCAACAGTTCGCGCGGCGTCATCAAGGTCGCCGCTGATCAAATCACGGGCGCCTCCTCCATCACCGCGAAGGTCGCCGACACCCAAGGCCTCAAGTTTGAGAAACTCGACTGGGCCGGCATCAATCAGCTCGACCTGCTCGACGCGCGTCACGCGCTCGTCGTGCGCGGTGCTGCGGGCAAGCCCCAAAGCCTCGAGACCCTCGCGCTGCCGTGATTCGGCGCGTCGGGCCGGCCCTCGCCCTGGCGTTTGTCTGCCTCTTCGCGTCGAGTGAACTTTGGGCGGTGGCGCCGTTGCCGGCGATCCGCTGGGTCACGGAGGCGCCACCGCCCATGGTGGAAGCGAGTGGTATTCCCCCGGACCTCCTGCGCGACCTCGCCGACCTCGGGCCGACTGATGCTCGTTGGGCGCGCGTGTTCCCGGTCTTTGCCGAGCAGGGTGGCGCGGGCCCGCTGCCGCCGATGGCAGGAACTTGGGGCGTCAACGACGGGAACGCCCGTTTCACGCCGGTGTTTCCGCTGGCGCGTGGCGTGCGCTATCGCGGGGAGTTGCGGCTCAACGGGGAAGTGGCTGCGTTTTCGTTGTTCGAATTGCCGATCGATACCGTCGCGGCGACGACCGAGGTCGCCCGGGTTTTTCCCAGCGCCAGCGTGCTGCCGGAAAATCAGCTCAAATTCTACGTGCAGTTTTCGGCGCCGATGAGTCGCGGTGGCGTTTATGGACACGTCTACTTGCGCGACGCCGCCGGCCGGCCGATCGATCTGCCATTTCTCGAACTCGACGAAGAGCTGTGGGATCTTGCGATGACGCGCCTCACGCTCCTCATCGATCCCGGCCGGATCAAGCGGGGGGTGAAGCCGCTGCAGGACATTGGTCCGGTGTTTGAAGAGGGGCAGAGGTATTCGCTGACGGTCGAGACCGGATGCATCGACGCGGCGGGCCGGCCGCTGCGCACCGCGTTTGAGAAAAAGTTCAGCATCGGGGCCGCTGATCGCACCCCGCCCGATCCGGCGCGGTGGCGGATTCACGCGCCAGCCGCCGGCACGCTGGCGCCGCTGATGGTCGAGTTCGACGAGCCGTTGGATCACGCGCTGGCGCTACGAATGATTCGCGTGCTTGCGCTAGGGAAGGAGCGCCGACTTGTGGCGGGCGAAACGGCGCTAGCCAACGACGAGCACCAATGGACGCTCACGCCCACCCAGCCGTGGCCGCGCGGCAATTTTGATCTCACCGTCGAACGCACGATCGAAGATCTCGCGGGCAACAACATCGGCAAAACCTTCGACGTCGATCTGCTCGAGCAGGTCGACCGCCGCGACGAACCGCGGAGCGTGGCGGTGGGGTTTGAGGTGAAGTGAGCGGGGGGCGCTCGTCACCGCCGACGATCGGCGAGATGAATGTCCAAGATTTTTATGTGCAGGTCCGCGTGATCGACCCAGAACTTGATGGCGTAGGCGCCGCAGATGTTGATTGAAACGGGGCGGCCAAGGGAATCGGGCTCTTGGTAGTCCGAGCGCGCCGTCGGGTGATCGCGAATTTCGGTCAGGCGCTGACGGATTGTTTTACGCGCGGATGCGCCCAGAGTCTCAACGAAAACGACGACGTCGTAATCGATCAGCAACCGAAACGAGGCCATGCGAGCGGCTCAGCCTTTCTTGGTGGCGAGGCGGCGGTCGAATTCGTCGAGACCGATCCACCGGGAGGAATCCGCGGGCGTGTCGATTTTTCGGGCCAGCCCGGCAAGATAGGAGTCGTTGCGACTATCTTGAAGGGAGACGAGGTAGGCCATGATCTGCGACCGATCCTGATCGGCGAGGCCAGCCAGTTCCTTCTTTAGCACCTCAATACTCATGGGCGAAACGGTAGCGCAGGAGCGGGGCAACGCAAGGGTGCAAACAGGCGTGCGATGTTTATCGAATGCACGATTTGCAGCTCACTTTACGATTCTCAGCACGCGGTTGTTGTAGCTGTCGGTGATGTAGAGGGTGCCGTCGCGGTGGACGGTGACGCCGTGGGGGCGGTTGAGTTCGCACTGTTCGGGCGGGCCGCCGAGGCCGGCGGTGCCTTTCTGGCCGGTGCCGGCGACGCGCAGGATTTTTCGCGTGGCGGGCACGTAGCGGCGGATGAGGTGATTCTCGGCGTCGGCGATCAGCACGGTGTCGTCGTAGTCGATGCAGATATGTTTCGGGCCGTTCATCGTGGCGGCGAGCGCGTCACCGCCGTCGCCGGCGGCGCCTTTTTGGCCGGAGGCGTTGACGACGGTGCGGATTTTTCCGTCGCGGCCGACGACGCGGAGCGCGTGGCCGTTGCGCTCGAGGATGTAGAGGTTGCCCTGCCGATCGAGGGCGGCGGCGCGCGGATCAGAGAGCGAGGCCTCGGTCGCGACCGTTCCGTCGGCGGGCCGGCCCGTAGTGCCATTGCCGGCGAGGATGCGGGTGGCGCCGGTTTTCACGTCGATGGCATGCACGCGGGTGAGGTCGGCGACGACTAGCTGCGTGCCGGTGAAGTCGAGGGTGATGCAATACGGACCCGCGGCGCGAGCGCGGGCAGCGGGCACCGTGAAGCCGGGGAGCGTCGTGACCGTGCCGCGCGCGGGATCGACGCGACGCACGCGGCCGTTCCACGTATCGCCGATGAGCACATCGCCACCGGGGAGAATGGCGAGGTTGTGCGGGCCGTTGAATTGGGCGGCGAGCGCCGGGCCGCCGTCGCCGGAATCGCCGGGCGTCGGGTTCCCCGCGATATGCGTGAGGCGGCCTTGCGGATCGACGCGCAGCAGACGGTTGCCGGAGGCCATCTCGACGATGAAGAGATTGCCGGCAGCGTCGAAGTCCGTGCCGAAGGGCTCGCGGAGTTTGGCCGAGATGGCGGCGATGCCCATGCGGTCGTCGTCACCGCCCGCGACCAGCACAATCTTGTCGGCGAAAAGGGTGGCGGCGGAGAAGC
>JBDSGI010000650.1:0-3783 GCA_039919035.1 Opitutaceae bacterium | reverse complement strand
ACCTCGCGCGCCGGCACCGCGACCTACCTCGCACCCGAGCGCTTTCGCGGCGGCCCGCTGTCGGAGCGTTCGGAGATTTTCGCAATCGCTGTGACCCTCTACGAAGCGCTCACGGGAGCTTATCCCTACGGAGAAATTGAGCGTTTCCAAACCCCGCGCTTCGAGGCACCGCCGCGGCGCCTCACGCGCCTCAATCCGGCGGTGCCGCCGTGGTTCGACTCCGTCATCGTCCGCGCCCTCGATCCGGACCCGGAACGGCGCTACCAGAATTTTTCGGAGATGGCGTTCGATCTGGCCCACCCCGAGCGTGTCACCCGCCACCACGGCAAGGACGCTTCACTGCTCGAACGCAATCCGCTGCGTTTCTACAAAGTGCTCAGCGCTTTCTTTTTTCTGGTGAGCATGTCCCTGCTCTACCTGCTTCTGCGCCACTGACATGAATACAGCTCATCGCGCTGACCAAAATAATTCACATTCTTAATCCGAGACGGCGCAAAGCGTGGCACCGACCCTGCTAAACCGGATGCGTGTCCGCCGAGCCCACTCTCCAAAACCCGCCACCCCTGCCTCAACCGTTCTCGGTTGAGCAGAAGGAGTATCTGGCCGGCTTTATGGCCGGCATCGGGACTGGTCGGCTCGTGCCATTCGTCGGCCAAACCGCGAACGGACAACTCACGTCCGACGCTGCGGGTGCCACCACCTCGAATCTCGCCACCCCGCTGACGGAGGACACCGTCTTCGGCACGCCACTCGGAGACTTGTGCAAAGAAGAGCGCTGGAAACACGACGAGAATCCCCTCGATGCGTGGGAGCGATTGCTCGCGCACGCCGACGCCGACAAATTTCCTGACGCCGAAAACACCTATCGCTTCAAGTTTCACGGCCTCTTCTACGTCGCCCCCGCGCAGGACAGCTTCATGCTCCGGATCCGCGTGCCGGCCTGCGAAATCACCGCCGCGCAATGCCACGGCCTCGCCGAACTCGCTCGCGATCTGGGCAACGGTTTTGTGGACATCACGACCCGCGGCAACTTTCAGATTCGAGAATTCAAGCCGCGCTCGATTGTCCAAGTTCTGACCCGTATTCAGGAACTCGGCCTCGCCTCGCGCGGCGCCGGTTGCGACAACGTCCGCAACGTCACCGCCTCGCCCAACAGCGGCTTCGACCCCGACGAACTGCTCGATGTGCGGCCCTTCGCCAAGGGGATTCATCACTACATTCTGAATCACCGCGACCTCTACGGGCTCCCGCGAAAATTCAATATTGCCTTCGACAATGGCGGCAGCCTCAGCGCCGCAGTCGACACCAACGACATTGGATTTTTCGCAACCCGCGTCACCGAAGCATCACTTGCCGAAGTGGAGCGCGTTGATCCCAATGCGCTTTCCGTCGCCCCCGGTGTCTACTTCCGCGTCGCCCTCGGCGGAATCTCCGGCCACGGCGACTTCGCCAAAGACACGGGCCTGTTACTCAAACCGTCCGAGGCGGTCGCCATTTCCGCCGCCATGCTCCGCGTCTTCGCCGAGAATGGCGACCGCACGAATCGCAAAAAAGCGCGGCTCAAATATCTGCTCGAAAAATGGGGTGTCGAAAAATTCCTCGCCGAGACGCAGCAGAAACTCGCGTTCCCTCTCGTGCGCCTGCCCCTCGCGGCCTGCGAGCCGCGGCGCCCCGTGCTCAAGCACGGCTGGCTCGGCACCGCGCGCCAGGCGCAGCGCGGGCTCAACTCCATCGGCGTGGGTATTCCCGTCGGTCGCCTCAGCGCGAAGCAACTTCACGCGCTGGCCGACCTCGCCACGAATTTCGGCAAGGGCGAGCTCCGGCTCACCGTATGGCAAAATGTCATCATCCCGCACATTCCCGATGCGTTCGTCGAAACGGTGAAACGCTCGCTCGTGCGGCTCGGGTTCTTCCATGAAGCCGCCGCCGCTGCCGGCGGGATTGTGGCCTGCACCGGGAACAAGGGCTGCAAATACGCGGGCGCCGACACCAAGGGTCACGCGATCGCGCTATTCAAACACCTGAGCAAGCGGGTGAACATTGGCGCGCCCGTGAACATCCACCTCACCGGCTGCCCCAACAGTTGCGCGCAACACTATTGCGGCGATCTCGGCCTCGTCGGCGCCAAGCTCGGCGACGGCACCGAAGGCTACCACCTCGTGCTGGGCGGCGGCATGGATCACGAGCAGGGCATCGCGCGCGAAATTTTCCGCGGCGTGCGCGCCTCCGAGGTCAACACTGTCGTCGAAAAAGTCCTCGTCACCTACGAGGCGCGTAAAGCCAGCGGCGAGACCTTCGTCCAATGGACGCGCCGCCACTCGGCCAAGGAACTCCAGGAATTTCTCAGCCCGTAGCGCGGGTCTATGACCCGCCCTGCGCACCGCCCAAGATGTCCACCGCACCTTTTATTCCCGACACCGCACCGTTCACGCCCGAACAACGCGCGTGGCTCAACGGCTTTTTCGCCGGCATTTTTTCCCACGTTCCTTCCGCCGCAGCCGGCTTGCCGGCGAGCGCTCCACCGCCCGCGCTCACGCCGCTCACTATCCTCTTCGGCTCGCAGACCGGCACCGCCGAACGTCTCGCCAAACGCGCCGCCAAGGAGGCCGGCAAACGCAGCTTCGCCGCCACCGTCCTCGACATGGCTCAGACTGACGTCGCCAAACTCGTCGCCGAGAAAAACGTCCTCGTCATCGTGAGCACCTACGGCGACGGCGAACCACCCGATAGCGCGAAAGCCCTCCACAGCCAACTCGCGGCACTCAGTTCCAAACTACCTTCCCTCCGCTATGCCGTCTGCGCGCTCGGCGACACCAACTACGCGCAATTTTGCAAGTGCGGCGCGGACTTCGACACGTTTCTTGAAAAGGCCGGCGGCCAGCGCGTCGCCGCGCGCGTCGACTGTGATCTCGAGTATGAGGAAAAATTCACCGCTTGGCTGAATACCTCACTTTCCGCCATCGGCTCATCCAGCGCGCCTTCATCGGCGCCAGCCGCAGTCGAGCCCGCCACCGCGAAGGCCGAAAACGAAAGCGGCTTCAGTCGTTCGAATCCCTTTCCCGCCCTGCTGCTCACTTCTCGCAATCTGAACGCGCCCGGTTCCGCAAAACAGGTTCATCACATCGAGTTCGATCTCGCTGGCTCCGGCCTGGCCTACGAGGCCGGCGACGCCCTCGGCGTCATTCCGCACAACTGCCCCGAGCAAGTCGCCGAGGTTCTCTCGGCCCTCGCGTGCGACGGCGAGGAAGCCGTGCCCGCCCCGGATGGTTCCACGGTCCCGCTCCGCCGTGCGCTGACCGAGTTCCATGATCTCGGCAAACCCACTACGGACCTGATCGCGTTGCTCAATCCCGTTGTAGCCGGGTTCGCCGACCCCGGCCAACCGCGCTCAACGAGCCCGGCTACAACCGTTCCCCACCACGTCATTGACGTCCTCCTCGCCGCCACGGCCAAACCCGCGCCCACCGACTTCGTCCGCGCGCTTAAAAAAATCCAGCCCCGCCTCTACTCGATCTCCTCCTCGCCGCGCGCCCATGCCGGCCAAGTCCACCTCACGGTGGGCGTGGTGCGCTACGAAAAGGACGGTCGTCCGCGCAAGGGCGTGTGCTCCACCTTCCTCGCCGACCGCGGCCAGCCCGGTGCCGCCCGCGTCGGCGTCTATGTTCATTCGAACAAAGCTTTCCGTCCCCCGCCGTCGCCCGACATCGCCGCCATCATGATCGGGCCGGGCACGGGCATCGCACCGTTTCGCGCATTCCTCCACGAGCGCAAGGCGACCGGAGC
>JBDSGI010000649.1:0-5541 GCA_039919035.1 Opitutaceae bacterium | reverse complement strand
GCCGATTTGCTCGCGGCGCTGGGCGTGAATCTGGAGGCGCCGCCGGAGCAACTGCGGCGGGCGCTCGACGAACTCGGCTTCGTCTTTTTCTTCGCGCCCGCGTATCACCCCGCGTTCAAGCATATCGCGCCCGTGCGCAAGGCGCTCGCCGCGCGGGGGCAGCGCACGGTCTTCAATATCCTCGGGCCGCTGATTAATCCGGGGCGGCCGGCCCACGTGCTGCTGGGGACGTTTTCCGCCGCTTCGGTGCCGAAGCTCGCGGACGCGCTCGCAGCGCTTGGTGCGAGTGCCGGCCTCGCGGCACATGGCGTCATTGAGGGCGACCGCGGCATTGACGAGCTGACCACCGCGACCGTCAACCGCGTGCGCGGCTTCGGCACGCATCGGGCGATTGACGGTGAATGGCGGTCGGAGGATTTCGGGCTGAAGCGCGCGCCGTTCACCGATCTCGTGGGCGGCGATTTGGCCACCAATCTCGCGATCGTTGAGGCGTTGTTGGCGGGCCGAGGCCCTGCTGGATTGGTCGACACCATTGTCCTGAATGCCGCGGTGGCGATGTGGATTGTGGGCCGCGTGCCGACGGTGCGTGACGGTTTGGAGCCGGCCCGCGACCTTTTGCTCGGCGGCGCGGTGCGCCGCAAAATTGCGGCGGCGGGCGAATTTTATCGTTCATGAAGCGCCAATATTTCGGCACTGATGGTGTCCGCGGACCCTACGGCGGTCCGGTAATCAACGAGGATTTTGCCGCGCGACTCGGTTTTGCGGTCGCGGTCTGGCTGCCGCAAAAAGGCCGCGTCCTCATCGGGCGGGACACCCGCCATTCGGGCGTTGCCTTGGAAACGGCCGTGATGCGCGGCTTGCGCGCGGCCGGCTGCGAACCGGTTTCGCTGGGGGTGGTGCCGACCCCTGCGGTCGCCCGTGCGGTCCGCACCGAACGTGCTGTGCTCGGAGTCGTAATCACGGCATCGCACAATCCGGCCGAGGATAACGGCATCAAGTTTTTCGGCCCCTCCGGCGTGAAGCTAACCGATGAGGACGAACTCCAGATCGAGCAGCGCCTGCCGGCGTGGGTGACAGAGTTGGAACCGGAGGCCGTCGCTCCGTCGCCGGCGCGGCCAGCGGCGGATTACATCGGGGCGACGTCTAAATTGCTGCCGCCCGGCACCCTGCGCGGCTGGCGAATTGTGGTCGACACCTCGCACGGCGCCACGTGTGGGACCACGCCGGTCGTGTTGCGTAATCTTGGCGCTGAAGTTGTGGGGATCGGCGATGCGCCGGACGGCCGGAACATCAACGCCGGAGTCGGCAGCGAACACCCTGAGCAGCTCGCCGCCCGGGTCATCTCGACCGGGGCCCGGCTGGGCATCGCCCACGATGGTGACGGTGATCGCTGCGTGTTGTGCGATGAACGCGGCGAGGTGCTTGACGGCGACGAGATTCTCACCCTGCTCGCGACGCACGCGCTGGCGCACCGTCGGCTGGCGAATAACACCCTCGTGGTCACGATGCAGAGCAACCTGGGTGTGGACGCGGCGATCACGGCCGCAGGTGGGCGCGTGCTGCGGACCAACATCGGCGACCGTTATGTTATCGAGCGGATGCTCGCGGAAGGTGCCACGCTCGGCGGCGAATCGTCGGGCCATATAATTTGTTCCGAGGTGTCGCCGACCGGCGACGGACTCGTCGCCGCGCTGAAAGTGATCGAGGTCATGCTGGCCGCGAACCGGCCGTTGTCGGACTTACGCCGAGTCTTGAGCAAATTCCCGCAACGCACCGCGGCGCTCAAGGTCCGCGAGAAGCGGCCCATCGAGTCGCTCGCCCACCTGCCCGCGACGATTCGGAGGATCGAAGAGGAACTGGGGGCCCGGGGACGCGTGCTGGTGCGCTATTCCGGCACGGAGGCCAAACTCCGGCTCCTGGTGGAAGGCCCCACCGTCGCCGAGGTGGAGTCCGGCCTCGCGCGCCTGCGCGCAGCGGTGGCGGCTGACGGCCTGCTCTGAAAAAGCTGGTCTGCCGAATTCGTCGGCGCGGAAACGATTCGCCGGGTCGCACGTCTCTCTCGGCGCCGACTCTGGCGTTGACCACGCCCGCCGTGCTCGTTTCGTAATTCTTCCCCATGCCTGAAGTCCCCGTCTCCGCCCTCGATCCCCGCCATCAGAAACTCGTGGAGAATGCGCGCGTCGCCATCGAGCGCGGCAATCATGAGTATGTGGCCGAGGTCACCGCGCAAATTCTCAAGATGCAGCCGGGTTGTCTGCCAGTGCGGAAGCTTCAGCGCGTGGCCCAGTTGCGCGCCCACCGGGGCAGGACCAGCGGCTTTTTCGGGAAAACCTTCAGCGGCCTGACCTCCTCGCCCTTCTCCTTCGGCGCAAAAAAAGATCCGGCAAAGCAACTTGAGACGGCCGACCTTTTGCTCGCCAAGGATCCGACGAGCGTTCCTGCGCTTCGAATTCTGGCGGAGGCGGCATCCGGCCTTGGACTGCTGGAGACGGTGGCGTTCGCGCTCGATGCCATCCGCGAAATGGATCCCGACAACCGCGCGAATCTCCTCGCCTTGGGCGAGGCGTGGCTCGCTGCCGGCAAGCCGGTCGATGCGCTGAAGATTGCCGATGAGCTTTTGCGGGACAAGCCGATGGACGCGGACGCGCAGAACCTCATGCGCCGGTCTTCGGTCGCGCAGACGGTAACCAAGCATAGCTGGGATCAAAAGGAGGGCTCTTATCGCGACAAACTGCGCGACGAGGCCCAGGCCATCTCGCTTGAGCAGTCGGCCAAGGTCGTCACCGGCGATGTCATGTCCCAACGGCTGCTGGACGAGGCGCTCGGCCGCGTCGCGAAGGAGCCGAACAACTTAAACCACTACCGCACGGTGGCTCAAACCTACCGGCAGATGGGGGACCTGGACCAGGCGCTGGTATGGGTGCGCAAGGCTCGCGATCAGCCCGTGGGCAAGACCGACGCCGCCCTCGAGAAGCAGGAGTCGGAACTCGCCACCGCCGTGGTCGAAAAGCACATGAAGGACGCGGAGACCGCGCTGGTCGCCGATCCCGACGACCCCGCCGCCCAGGCCAAGGTCGCCGCCGCGCAGAAAGAATTTGGCGAGTTCAAGCTCAACGAGGCCAAGCGCTACGTGGAGCGTTACCCGAACGACTATCCGGCACGCTATGCCCTCGGCGCGCTCTTGCTGGAGGTGGGCCAGACCGACGCCGCGATCGCGCAGTTTCAGCAGGCGCAGAAAGGCCCGCAGGTGCGCGTGTCGTCGCTCGTCGGCCTCGGCCGCTGTTTCAAGGCGAAGCGACTCTTCGATCTCGGCGTGGCGCAGTTTAACACCGCCAAGAACGACCTCTCCACGATGGACGACATCAAGAAGGACGTGATTTACGAACTCGGCACCTGCTACGAACTCATGGGCAAGGCCGACCTCGCCATCGAAGAATTCAAGATCATCTACAGCGAAGACATCGGCTTCCGTGATGTCGCCGACAAGATTAACGCCTTCTACTCCGCGAAGTCGTAGGGCTGCGGCGGGCAGACCCTGGGTTTCGCCAAGTCTCTTTCCGTAGCCAGAAAAAATTCCCTTATGAAAAACCTCCCGCTTCTCGCTGTTGTCCTCGCCTGCCTCCCCTTGCTGGCGGCCCGCGCCGACCAGAAGTCCGGCACACTTGATGTCTACTGGGTGGATTCCGAGGGCGGGGGCTCGACGCTGATTGTAACACCGGCAGGCGAATCCGTGCTGATCGACACGGGCAATCCCGGCGGTCGCGATGCCGGGCGAATCGTCAAGGCGGTCCAGGCGGCCGGCCTCGCGCGGCTCGACCACGTGCTCATCACCCACTGGCACATCGATCATTTCGGCGGGGCGGCGGAGGTCGCGCAGCAGATTCCCTTTGGCGCGATCCACCAGCGATCAATCCCGGCCGGCGATCCCGACAACCGCGCGCAGTCTTCCTTTCCGATTCAAATTAAACCATTCCGTGAAATCGTCGCGTCGCGCGCGGCGCTTGAGCCGGGCGTGATGATCCCGCTTAAGTCCGGGAAGACGAAGCTTGAGCTGCGCTGTCTCGCCGCCGATCAGAAATTCGTCGATCCCACCGCGGAGCAGAAGGAGAAAGAGAATCCACTCGACGACACGGTGCCGCCGAAGCTGACCGACCCGAGCGACAATGCCAACAGCGCCGTGTTTCTGCTATCGTTCGGCGCGTTCCGGTTTTTCGACGGCGGCGATCTCACGTGGAATATCGAGGAAAAGCTCGTCGCGCCGCACAACCTCGTGGGTCTCGTCGATGTCTATCAAACGAATCATCACGGGCTCGACGCGAGTAATAATCCCGTGCTCGTGAAAAGTTTGCAGCCGAGCGTCGTCGTCATGAACAACGGCCCGAAAAAAGGCGGCCAACCCGAGACGTTTGCCACGGTGCGCGGCACCAAGTCGGTGCAGGCATTTTATCAGCTCCATCAGAGCCACAACGTCCCGGCCGAGGCGAACAGCGCGGCTGAGTTTGTGGCCAACCAAGGCAATCTCACCGGCGCCGAGGCCGCGAAGTGTCCGGCCAATATCATCAAGATGTCGGTCGCGGCCGACGGCCTGAGCTACACGATTTCGGTGCCGAGCACGGGGCACTCGCGGACGTTTAAGACCAGAGGGTGATGTTCAGGCGGCGAGCAAGCTCGCGCCCTACGGCGGAACCGTAGGGCTCGACCTTGGTCGATGCGCGGACCGCCGCGCTATGTCGCCGGCCGCTTTTCCGCCAACCACACTGCTGCGCCCATCACCGCTCCTGCCGCGACGAGGCGCGGTAGGTCCGCAGACTCGCCGAAAAACAGGAGCGCGACGGCGACCGCTAGAGGGATCTTGACGTTGTTCATTGCGGCCAGTGTGCCGGCGCTAACGCGCGTCGCGCCAACATTCCAGAGGAAGAAGCCGACGCCCGACGCCAGCACGCCCAAGTAAAGCAACACCCAGAGTTGCGCCGGGCTGGGACTGATCGAGACGCCCCGCGGCAGCGCGATCGCGAACGCCAAGGCGAACCCGCCCGCATAAAGCCAGCCGAAGACCTCGCGATCCCGCAGCGTGGGATCGCCGAGCATCAGTCGGCGGTAGAGCACTTGCCCGCCGGCGAAGGCGGCGTTGGAAAGTTGCACCAGACCGAGACCCACGAGCGTCACGTTCAGATCGGTCGATTTGAACACGACGAAGCCTGCGCCGGCCACGGCCAGCAACGCAGCGAGCAGCGCGCGCAGTCGCAGGGTGCGGTCGAGCGCATCCGCTAAGAGCGTCACGAGAATCGGCGTCGTGAGGGTGAAGAGCGCGGCTTCGTAGGCACGCAGGTGGCGGAAGCTCTCGATGTAGGTGAGATACATAAGCCCAAATTGCAGCGCGCCGATGCCGAGCAACGCGACGGCGGTGGTAGGCCTCAGTCCACGCAGGCGCACGAGCGGCAGAAACACCAGGAGGGCTAATCCTAAACGGACGGTTGCGACGAGCGCGCTGTCGAGGCCGACCAAATGCCGTTTGATGAGACCGAACGAAAATGCCCAGAT
>JBDSGI010000648.1:0-3462 GCA_039919035.1 Opitutaceae bacterium | reverse complement strand
GCGCAGCTCATCGCCGGTCCGGTGCCCATGGCCACGCTCGCCACGCCGTTCAAGCGCGTGGTCGATTTCTACAATCCGAACCAGGTCAAAGTCGTCGTGCGCCGCGACGGCCGGGCGCTGTATTTTTCGCGGTCGCGCCTGCCTTTCTCCCGCGACCTCGGCCTGACCATCGATGATGCGTGGATCGCGGCCAACCCGTGCCTCAAGCACCTCGGACTCTACGCCTATCACGCCAATCTGCTGGAGAAATTCGCTGCGCTGCCGCCCGGCCGCTACGAACAGATCGAGCGGCTCGAACAACTCCGTGTGCTCGAAAACGGCCACGACATCCTCGTCGCGGAAACCAGCGATCCCGGCATTGGCGTAGACACGCCGGCGGATGCGGTGAAGTTCGAGCAATTGCTGGGCAACGCTTGCGGATGAGCGGCACTGAAGGAGGCGGAAGTGGAGCGCGGCGGCTCGTGTGGTTGTGCGGAGTATTGCTCGTGCTGGTGTCGGGTTGGAACTGCCGCGAAGTCGCCGTGTTCGACTTCGTGGCGATGGACGACGACATCAACATTTACTTCAATCCGCATCTCGGACCGCCTTCGGCGCAGAGCTTGAATTGGATGTTCACTGACGCGGCCACCATGCGGCGCTATGTGCCTTTCGGGTGGCTGACATTCGCGAGCGTGTATTCGTTTTCCGGGCTTTCGCCCGTCGGCTACCATGTCACGAGCGTGGTGTTGCACTGCGCTAACACGCTGCTCGTTTTCCTGATCCTGCTGCAACTGTTGCGGCGATTTCACCGTCGCGCATACGAAACGGAATGGCTCACGCTCGCTGCGCTGATCGGAGCGGCGCTGTGGGCATTGCATCCGTTGCGGGCCGAGACCATAGGATGGTCCTCCGGACTGCTCTACGCATCCTCGGGCTTTTGGGCGCTGCTTAGCACACTTGCCTATCTGCGACTGCCCGCGGCAGGAGCGGGGCGGCGTGGCCTCTGGCTGGCGGCGGCGGCTCTCTGCTACCTGTTTTCGATCGTCAGCTATCCGATGAGCCTCGCTCTGCCGTTGGTTTTTGTGGCGATCGATGTGGCCGAGTATCGCCGGTGCGATCCGCGACGTCAGGTTGCGATTTTACGGCTCGGTATTGAAAAGCTAGTGTTGCTGCTGCCGGGCGTGGCAGTGCTGGCGGTGACGGTGCTGGCGCGTTTCGAGCCGTCGTCCTTTTGGCCGCGGTCGCCGACTTGGCAGGAGTTCACCCTGGTGCAACGCGGGGCCCAGAGTTTCGCTATCTGGGCCCACTATCTTTGGAAAACGGTGTGTCCGGCGAATCTCACGCCGGCACCGACGTGGCTGTTCGAGATCGTGCCGTGGAGTGCGGCGTTTGTGGGCAGCGCGATTGGCGTCATCGGGCTGACGGTGTTGCTGGCGGTGTGGCGGAGCGGAAAAAATACGCTGCTCTTATGGGTGGCTTATCTCGCGCTGCTCGGCCCGCTGCTTGGTTTCACGGAGCATCCGCATTTTCCCGGAGATCGCTATGCTTATCTCGCGGGGGTGGTGATTAGCGCTGCGGTGGCCTTGGGTCTGTTGCTTGTGCCGGGGAAGGCGCGCGTCGCGTGGGCGAGCGTCCTCCTTTTGGCCTCCCTCGGTTGTAGCGTGATGCAGCGGCAACAGCTCCGAATCTGGTCCGACATGGATGCGCTGATGACTCGGATGATTGAGCGATCTACCGAACTCGACTTCACGGTCGACAACTACCGGAAGTGGGCACTGTTTCACGCGAATCGTGGGCAGATCGATCGCGCGGACGAGATACTGGCGCACGCGATGCGCACGGCGCCGAAAAACGCCCGCCTGCTGGCGCTGGTGGCGGAATTACGCGTGATCCGAGAGCGGCAGAGCGGGACAAATGGCAGAGCTGCGCCGCCGCCGGCCGCTGCGCTCCACGAGAAATTTGCCCTGGATTTTTCGCGCGCCGGCCGGCCTCGGGAGGCGCACGATCACTTTCGCGCCGCTTCCGAGCTGGCGCCGCACTCGGCGAGCCTGGCTTTCAACTGGGGTGTGTGGTCCGCCCTCAGTGGGGAGCCCTTGCAGGCACTGCATCTCTACCACCGGGCGACGAATGGAGCCGGCGCCTCGGAGGTGGGCGGCGCGGCGCGCGTGCGGCTCCTGGGCTTGATCGCCGAGTCTTTCTTCGAGGCAGGCGAGCACGTGATGGCAGCTCATGCGATCGAGGAGGCGCTGCGGGTTTCCGAACCGGGTGAAACCCCGGAGCGAACGGCGGCGTTGCGCACGCAGCTTCAGCGTTACCGCATGACACGAGCGCCGAAAGCAGCGCGTTGAGCGGCTAGACCTTACCCGCCTTGCGCGCCTCGATCATCCGGTAGAAATCGACGAAGAGCGGGTCGGCGTCATTTGGGCCGGGCGCGGCTTCAGGGTGATACTGGACACTGAAGACCGGGAGCTTCGTGTGGCGCAAGCCCTCGACGGTTTGGTCGTTCAGGTTGATCTCGGTGACTTTGGCGCCGGATTTTTCGAGCGACTTCGGATCGGTGGCGAAGCCGTGGTTCTGCGCGGTGATTGAGACCTTGCCGGTCTCGAGGTTTTTCACCGGCTGGTTGCCGCCGCGGTGGCCGAACTTGAGCTTGAAGGTCGAGCCGCCCAGCGCGTGGGTGAGCATCTGGTGCCCGAGGCAAATCCCGAACATCGGGAAATCCGGCATGAGCGCCGTGACGGTCTCGTGGATATAGGGCAACGCGGCGGGATCGCCGGGACCGTTGGAGAGGAAGACGGCGTCGGGCTTATGCTCGCGCACCTGCTCGTGGGTGGCGGTCGCGGGAAACACTTGCACCTCGAAGCCGTGGTTCACGAGCTTGCGGTAAATGCTGTGCTTGGCGCCGTAGTCGAAGGCGGCGACGCGAAATTTTTTCGCGGGCACGGCCGGCGCGTTCATGGTCGTGCCGACGGGCAGGTAGGGCGCGTTGTGATTGGCCGCATCGTCGGCGCGCCAGAGGAACGGAGCCTTGGTCGTGACGTCCTTCACGTAGTCGGCGCCGGCCATGTCGCGCCAGGCTTTCGCAAGGCGCACGGCCTCGGCATCGGCGATCGGGCGGGTGCTGAGGCAGCACTTCATCGCGCCATCGACCCGGAGTTTTTTCGTGAGTGCGCGGGTGTCGATTTCGCTGATTCCCGGGATGCCGTATTTCTTGAGGAAGGCATCGACGGAAAGCTGGCTGCGCCAGTTGCTGACGATGGGCGAGAGTTCGCGGACGACGAAGCCGGTGCACTTCGGCGTGTTGGCCTCGTTGTCCTCTTCGGTGATGCCGTAGTTGCCGATCTGCACGGCGGTCATCGCGACAATCTGGCCGTAATACGAGGGATCGGTAAGGATCTCTTGATAGCCGGTCATCGAAGTGTTGAAGACGCATTCGCCGGAGACGGTGGCATCGGCGCCGAACGCACGGCCGTGGAAAACGGA
>JBDSGI010000647.1:0-3198 GCA_039919035.1 Opitutaceae bacterium | reverse complement strand
GCGATCCTCGCTCCTAGCTCAAGCATCGTGCCGCTGATCACGCAGACCATGGCGGAGCACCGCATGTATCTGCCGCTGGCGGCCATTATTGTCGGCACGATGCTCGCCGCTCACCGCCTGCTCGGCGCCCGACTGCCGTTCGCCGTGGCCGGCCTCGCCCTCGCCTTCGGCACGACCACCGCTGCCCGCAATCACCAGATGCAGGATGAACTCACCATCTGGGCCGACACGATCGCAAAACGCCCCCGGAACGTCCGCGCGCACGGGAACTACTCGCTGCTGCTCTCGGAACTCGGCCGGCCGGCCGAGGCGATCCCGTGGTTCCGCCGGGCGCTCGCCCTCGATCCCAAGTCGGCCTCGACTGAAACCAATCTCGGGGCCGCGTATTTTGACATCGGGAATTACGCGCAGGCCGAGACCCATCTCCGGTCGGCAATCATGCTCGATCCCAAGTTGCCCGATGCGCACGCCAACCTGGGCGCCACGCTGTTTGAAACGGGCCGGGCCGAGGTCGCTCTCGCCAGCAACCAAGCCGCCCTCGCGCTCGCGCCCAACCACCTCCCGGCCCATCGCCAAGCCGGGCGCGCGCTCTTTGCGCTGGGCCGCTTCGCCGAGGCCGCCGCGCACTACGGCGAGGTGCTTCGGCAGCAGCCCGACTCAACCACGGCCCACTACGATCTCGGTCTGACGCTCGCGCGCAGTGGCGATCTGGCCCGCGCCCGGCCCCATTTTAACGCGGCCCTGCGCCTCAAGCCCGATCCCGCCGGCTTTCTCGCCTATGCCCGGTTTCTAGCCTCTTCCGGGCTGAAGGCCGAGGCGATCACGGCGATCGAAAGCGCGTTGCGGCTCCGCCCCGATTTCCCCGAAGCGCTGGCCGAACGCGCGCGCCTGCAGGCTTCGCTCGATTCGCCCGCCGCCCCCAAGCCGCGCTGAGCGCCCCGCTATTTCTTCAACGGCACGACGCTGTTGCCCGATGGACGCGCCGACTGCCACGCGATCATCCGCCACGCGCCCGCCTCGTTCCGCCAGACCGAAAGATAGCGTAGCGTCACGTCCGACCAATCCGGGCCGAGCCGCTTCCGCATCGTCTGCACCCCGAGAATGACCACCGAATCCGGCGTGACCTGCATCATCTCGATCGCCGAGGTTTTCACATCGGCGTAGGCCGTGTCACCCGCGAGCAGGTTTTTCGCGTAGTCCGCCTTCGACTCCACCCGTCCGTCGGAATGGACGAAGCGCAGTTGGTCCGAGAGGAGATTGCCGAGCTTCGCCGCGTCTCCCGCCATCATCGCCGCCTGCCGCGCCTTGTCCGCGCGGAGCGCGGCGAGCACGGGCAGCTCGGCACCGCGAATGGCACCCACCGCGAGTCCGGCAAAAATCACCCAAAGCAAAAATCGTTTCATAGCAGAGAGGCTTGAAAGTAGGGCGGGTCTCTGACCCGCCTTTGGCGCGTGAAAGAGCGGGTCAAAGACCCGCCCTACTCCCAGACACCCGAACTGCGACCGCTCTTTGGGCAATCTCATTGATGGTGGGAAACTCCCTCGCTTACGTCCGATACGCGTCGCGCAGCACTTGCATCGTGTGCCGCACGCGCACGGGTGAGCCAATTTTATCGAGGTGCGTCCGCACCTGGGTAAGGCAACCGATGTTGCCCGTCGCCACCACGCTCGCACCCGTCTCCACTGCCGCCCGCGCCTTCTGCGCGCCGAGCGATTCCGCGATGGCGGGCTGGTCGAGATTGTAGGTGCCGGCGCTGCCGCAGCAAAGGTGGGCGTTGGCGATTTCGCGCACCTCCACGCCGGGAATTGCGCGCAGCAGGCCGCGTGGCTCGGCCCGCACGTTCTGCGCGTTGGCAAGATGGCAGGCGTCGTGATACGCGATCATCTGCGGTGTGGCCCAGCCCGCCGGTTTTTCCCGGAGACCAATCTTGGCAAGAAACACACTCACATCGACGACGCGCTTCCGAAAACTATCCGCCCGCGCCTCGTCCGGCGTGCCGCGCAAGATCAGGTGATACTCGTGCATCGCGGAGCCGCAGCCGGCGGCGTTGGTGAGGATGGCGTCCACGTCGGCGGGAAAGGCCGCGAGGTTTTTGCGCGCAAAGGCCTGCGCGGCGGCAAGGTCACCCGTGTGCCAAGCCAGGCCGCCGCAACAACCCTGCGCCTCCGGCACGATCACTTCCACGCCGTTGCGCGTGAGCACGTCGATGGTCGCAACATTGATGTCGGGTTCGAGCACCTGTTGCGCACACCCGGCGAGGAGCGCCACGCGCGCGCGGCGTTCGCCCTGCGCCGGATTGACGCGCGCCAGCGTCACGGCCGCCGGCACCTCGCGCGGAGCGAGTGCCAGCATCGGCCGCAGCGCCGCCGGCACGAGCGCACCCATAATGCGCCCAAGTTTCGCGCCGCGCAGCGCGAGGCGGAAACGCGCGGGAAACGGAATCGTCTGCGCTGCCAGCCAGCGACGGATTTTCTCGGCCGACGTGCGCGGGGTCGTCGCCGCGATCGTCGCCCGATAAGGACTGATCAGATCGCGATACGGCACGCCGCTGGGGCAGGCGGGCTCGCACGCGAGGCACCCGAGACACCGATCAATGTGCGGCTGCGCGGCCTCGGCCGGCAGCGTGCCTTCGAGCACCTGCTTCATCAGCACGATGCGCCCGCGCGGCGAATCCATCTCCTGCCCGAGTTCCTGATAGGTCGGACAAGCCGCGAGGCAAAAGCCGCAGTGAACGCACGCCTGGACCGCGTGCGCCATCGGATCGCCGAGCGCACCGTGTTGGTTGGGTTTGATTGCGTGGAGCATGTCAGTCGTCGAGGGTTGGAAACCGGTTCTGCGGATCGAGCGCCGCCTTCACTGCACGCATCACGGCATAATCACGCCGCGGTCCGACCCAGAGCGGACCGGCGCCCCGGAGGCTCACGCCCGGCCAGGGACTTTCGGCCGAAGCCACGTCGGCCGCCACCGAAACATAGCCGACATTACCGCCCGCGCTCACCCAACCGCGCGCTTCCGCCCGCGTGCGCACCCACGCGTTGAACGCCGGCACCAGCGCGGGCGTGAGCGCCACTTTCGCGAGCGCGCCCGCCGCGTGCGCCCACTGAAATTCCGTGACGCCGCGCCAAAAATCGCGCGCCTCGCTCGTGGCGAGTTCCTGACCGGGGAACCGCTGGAGAATCTCAACCACGATTGGATCGA
>JBDSGI010000646.1:0-12479 GCA_039919035.1 Opitutaceae bacterium | reverse complement strand
CGCGGCGATCGCGCCGGCGAAGTGATCGTGCAGACCTTTACGCCGCAGGCGGAGGCGATCCAGTTTTCGCGGCACGCGGACTTCGCGGGGTTTGCCGCCGCGGAACTGAAGATGCGGAAGGAGTATCGCTACCCGCCGTATCGGCACCTGATTCACCATCTGTTTCGAGGGAAGAATCCGGAAAAACTGAAATTTTTTGCCGAACAATGGGCGAAGCTGGTGGAGAAAACGCTGGGCGACCGCGTCGAGTTACGCGGCCCGTCGCCGTCGCCGATTGAGAAAATCAAGGATGAGTATCGGTGGCAGCTTTGGTATTTCACCGGCAGCGTCACGAAAGTCGTGCCCGACCTAGCGCGCTTGCGCCGCGAGTTTGCGTGGCCGGACGACATCACCCAAGTGCTCGACGTCGATCCGGTGAACCTCGGATAGCGTTAATCCGACCGCAGCGCCTCGACCGGGCTCAACTGCGAGGCCCGAATCGCGGGGTAGATGCCGGCGATGACACCAATGAAGCCGCTGCTGAACACTCCGATGGCAAGCGCATCGACGGACAGTTCCGGTCGGTTGGCGGACGAGGACCACACTTGCAGCACCATGATCAGGCCGATGCTGGCGAACATCCCCAGCATGCCGCCGGAGACGGCGAGTGTCAGAGATTCGGCGAGAATTTGCACCAGCACATCGAGGCGTTTCGCCCCGAGGGCGCGCCGCACGCCAATCTCGCGGACGCGCTCGTTGATGGAGGCTAGGATGACGTTCATGATGCCGATGCCGCCAACGATGAGACCGATCACCGCGATGCTGCCGAGCGAAACGTAGTAGTTGGTGCGCTGCTCCTCGAAGGTGCGCAGCAGGTCCTCGCGAGTCTCCAACCGCACGTCTTGAATACCGCGGTGCGTGTGGGTGAGCACATTGGACAGTTGCTCCAGGGCGACGGGCATGTCGGCGATGTCCGCGAGTTGGACGTTCAGGACGTCGACGTTTTCGTCGATCCGATAAAGCGTTTGGGCGGTCGTGAGCGGAATGAAAACCGCGTAGTTTTTCGTGCTGAACCGGCTGCCCCCGCCGGCGCCGCCCCCGGCTTCTTTGAGCACGCCGACGACGGTAAAAGGCTGGGCGTTGATGGTGACTACCCGGCCGAGAGGATCGATGCCGCGAATGAAAAGGTAGTCGGCGATCGAGGCACCGAGCACGACGACCTGGGTTTGCAACTCGATGTCGAGCTCACCGATCAAGCGGCCCTGCGCGACGTCGAAACGATCCATGATAAAGGTCGAGGGCAGGACGCCGCGGACACTCTGGCTCGTGGCCCGCCCGAGGAAATAAAGTCGGGCGCCACCTGGAATGAGGACCTCGGCGGACACGCGCTGGGCCAGCGGCACGGCGGTGAGGATGGCCTCGACATCCTTCATCGTGCGCCCGGGCGAGAGCGGGGCATTCTCCCGCTGGCTCTCCGGTGGCGGCCGCGACATCACGCTGATGCGCTCGATGCCACCCGTCTCGTAGATCATCGTTTCCCAACTGCGCAGCATGCCCTTGACAACTCCCATCATGCAGACGAGTGACGCGGTGCCGAGCACGATGCCGAAGAGGGTGAGGAACGAGCGTAGTTTGTGCGCGAGGATTTCGCGTCCACCGCTCGCGATGCCCAAGAGTAGGAGGCGCATCGAAGTTTAGTGTCGGGGTGATCGGCCGGTTGAAGCAGCGGGGGGAGGCTGCGTCGAATCGGGAGAGGATCTGCTACTGCTGCGGGCCTTGGGTGCCGGGGTGGACGTGCCCACCGGCAATTCGCCTTCGAACTCAAGCGGCCGAGTGAGGGCGACCTCGTCGTTCAATTCCAATCCGGAAAGAATCTGCACCCGCCGGGTGTCCGCGATGCCCGTCTCGACCAGATGCACCGCAAAAATCTCACCCTGCTTGAGGAAAACGTAACGCGCCGAGTCCGCCGTCGAAAATACGCCGGACAGCGGCAAGGCGGGAGTATCCTCCACGCGGGCCAGCGTGAATATTACGGTGGCCGACATCCCTGGCCGCAGTCGTTCGTCGGTTTCAGTCAACAGGACATCGACGGGAAAGACGCGCGTGCGATCCACCGAACTCTCGGTCGCGCTCGTGGCAATGCGCTTGATGGCGCCCGTGAGCTGCACCGAGCGAACCGAGTCAACGCGCACGCGTGCAACGTCGGCGACCCGCAGGCGGGCGACGTCGATTTCGTTGATGTTGGTGCGGACCATCAGCGCCGAGAGGTCGGCGACCTCGCCGAGCAAGGTGCCGCCATTTTGCGCGGCGGCGCTCGTGATGACCTGTCCCTCCGTGAGATCGCGGAGGAGCAGGGTGCCCGCATGCGGGGCACGAATGACGGTTTTGGTAAGCTTGTCGCGGAGATTGGCGGCGCGGGCCTCGGCAACGGCGGCATCGTTTTCGCTCAGCGAAAGCACGATGCGAGAGTCTTCAAAATCCTTGGTGGTGACGACACCCCGGGTTTGGAGATCGATCAGCCGTTCGTGATCGCGGCGGGCCCGGTGGGTCTTCAACTTGGCGGCCTCGATGTTGCGCTCGATTTCCTGAATCTGCGTGAGCAAATCCTGCTGATCCATCCGAAGGATTTCCTGGTCGCGATCAACCTTCTGACCATCAACCGCGAGAATTTTGATGATGCGGCCGTTGACCTCGGAGCGGAGCTCAGTCGAAAAAACCGCGCGTAGTCGGCCGACGGCGATAATTTCCTCGGCGATGGTGGCGGTGCGGACTTTCGACAGCGGGATTTTTTCGGTGCGTTTCGCGCCGAAGAGCCCCGGGCTGATTTGCTTCCACACGATGCGCCCGCCCCAGCCGAGCCCCGCCAGCACGATCACCGCGATGGACCAGCGGAACAGGGATTTTGAGCGGCGGGGCGAGGGGTCAGGGGATGACATCGGGCGTAATGACGAACAAGAATCGTTTTGGAAACATGGCGCGGCAACTATTCGCGAGAAGAAAAGTGGCCCGGGTCGGCACGGTTGGTTGACGTGAATTGCGCTTCCGTCCGCCGCAGCGCACGGCTACACCGCCATTCACTTCGCATGCGAATTTACTTCATGGGCATCTGTGGGACGGCAATGGGGAACGCGGCGCTGCTGGCGCGGGCGGCGGGCCACGAGGTGCTCGGAACCGACAGCGGCATCTACCCGCCCATGAGCACCGTGTTGGCGGCGGCGGGCATCGCGCTGCACGAGGGATATGATGCAGCGCGGCTGGAAAAATTCGCGCCCGACGTGGTCGTAGTGGGTAACGCCATGTCGCGCGGCAACCCGGAGGTCGAATGGCTGCTCGACCTGCGGGCCATTCCCTTCACTTCGGTGCCGGCGTTGCTCCACGATTTCGTTCTCAAAGGCCGGCGGAACCTCGTCATCGCGGGCACGCACGGGAAGACGACGACGACCGCGCTCACGGCGTTTCTGCTGCGCGAGGCGGGCCGCGATCCGGGCTTTCTGATTGGTGGCGTCCCGCTTGATCCGCCGATGGGCGCGCATCTCGGCGCCGCGGCGGATCCGTTTGTGATCGAGGGAGACGAGTATGACAGCGCGTTCTTCGACAAGCGCAGCAAGTTCATCCACTACGCGCCGCACATCGCCGTGCTCAACAACCTTGAGTTTGATCACGCCGATATTTTCCGGGACCTCGCGGACGTGCAGCGGACGTTTAACTACCTGACGCGAATTGTGCCGCGCAATGGCTGCGTGGTGCTCAACGGCGACGATGCCAATTTCCGCACGCTGGGCGCAATGAATTGGACCAAGACGGTGCGGGTCGGGCTGGGCGAGGCGAACGACGTGCGCATCGTGGATTTTGCCGAGACGGCGGCGGGCGCCACCTTCCGACTGCTGTGGCGCGGCAATCTCTGGGCGGAGGTGACGTGGTCGCTCAGTGGAATCTATAATGCGCGCAACGCCGCGATGGCGGCAACCGCAGCGGGATTGGCGCTCGACCCGCTGAATCCGACCGTGCTGCCGCTGGGGTCACTGGCACGCTTCCGCGGCGTGAAGCGACGGCAGGAAATTGTTTTTGCCGGCGCGCGCTGCACGGTGATTGAGGATTTCGGGCATCATCCGACGGCGCTCGCCGAGACGCTACTGTCGTTTCGCGCGCGGTTTCCGGGGGCGGTGCTCACGGCCGTATTCGAGCCGCGGAGCAACACCGCGTGCCGCCGCGCCATGCAGGACGGTTTCACGCGAGCACTGGCGCAGGCGGACGAGGTTTATCTCGGGCCGGTTAATCGGCCGGAGCGGATGAAGCCGGAAGAGCGCTTCGATCCCGAGGCGGTGACGCAGCATTTGGAAACGCAGGGCGTCGAGGCGCACTTCGCGGCCACCAACGCCGCTCTGCTCGAAAAAATGCTGGCCCACACCGTCGCGACGGCCGCGGTGAAACCTCGAGTCGTCGCATTTTTCAGCAACGGCAGTTTCGACGGCATCATCGGGAAATATGTCGCGGCCGTGCAGGCGGCCGGGGCGTGACTAGCGCAAGGTCACTTGTCGCTTGCTTCACGTCGGCAGTTCGCCTGTCTCGCGCGAGCGTTGCCACCCCATGAAATCGTCACTGAGCGCCCTCTCGATCCGATTTGTTTTCGCCATGCTGGCGTTTGCCTCCGTCACGGGATTGGGCCGTGCGGCGCAAGAAAACCCGATGTTGACACGCGTCTTCCCGACCATCGTGCGGATCGAGGCGATTCGGCTGCGGCCGAGCGACGGTCGCCTGACGAAGCAATGGACCGGGGGCAGCGGTGTCATCATATCCAAGGAGGGCCACTTGGTGACGAACTGCCACGTGACCGAGGACGGAGACTTTTTCCGCTGTTACCTTTACGACGGGTCGCACGTTGAGGCGCGGCTGGTCGGCCAGGATGCGCTCACTGATTTGGCGGTGTTGCAGCTCGACCTTACCCAGCGAGCCAAGGGCGCGCCACCGCTCGTCGTGGCGGAGTTTGGCGATTCCGCAGCGCTCGTGGCCGGCCAGGAGGTCTTTGCACTCGGCAGCCCCGGCTTTCTTTCGCAGTCGGTGACGCGTGGCGTCGTTTCGAATCCCTCGCTGGTGTTGCCCGAGCAGACCGTGGGCCGGATGATGCTGCGCGGCGAGGACGTCGGCATGCTCGTGCGCTGGGTGTTGCACGACGCGAGTATTTTTGGCGGAAACAGCGGCGGTCCGCTGGTCAACGCGCGCGGCGAGATTGTCGGCATTAACGAAATCGGAGTGGTGAGCCTGAGTGGGGCGATTCCCAGCAACCTGGCCAAGGAGGTCGCGCAGCAACTCATCGCAAAGGGCCGCGTGACGCGCGGTTGGTCCGGCGCCACGGTGCAACCGCGGCTCGAGGCCGACCGTGAGCCGATCGGCGTGGTGATCGGGGATGTGGCGGCCGATTCACCCGCCGCCAAAGCGGGCCTGCGGCCGGGGGATGTCGTGCTGGCCGGCGATGGCCATGCCATCGAGGGTGCGGAGGAGAAGGCCGTGGCGCATTTCAACCGGCTTGAAGCTGGTCGCCTGCCGGGCAACACGTTTGTCCTCGACTATGTTCGCGCCGGAAAAAAGGAGACTGCGCGAGTCTCGCTCACGGCGCGCGAACCCGCCCGCACGGACGACACGGAACTCGGGAGCTGGGGCGCGGTGGTGCGGGACTTGACGGCGAAAATTGCTCGGGCGGAACGGCTGCCGGACGTGCGCGGCGTGTGGTTGGAGAACATCCGGCCCGCTGGTCCCGCCGGGCAGGCTGAGCCGGTGCTGCGGCGCGGCGATGTTTTGATCGCGGTGGATGGGAAGACGGTCGAGAGCGTCGCGGCTTTGAAGGAATTGAGCGCGAGTCTCATGAAGGGTGCGCCCAAGGGCGTGCGCACCGTGCTCGCGAACGTGCGGCGCGATGGCGCGGTGCTGAGCGCTGTGGTGGAATTGCGCTTGGAGGACGAGCGCAACGTCACCCCGCAGGCGCGCAAGGCCTGGCTCGGCGCTGCCTCGCAGCCCCTGACGCCCAAACTTTCCACGCGGCTTGGCATCAAGTCCGAGGGGGGCGCGCGGCTGACGCGGATTTATCCCGGCACGAATGCCGAGGCCGCCGGCCTGCAGGTCGGTGACGTGATTCTCGCGCTCGACGGGACGCCGGTTTCCGCCCGCCGCCCGGAAGACACCGATGTTCTCGCCCGCCAGATTCGCCAGTATCGCACGGGCACGTCCGCAAAGTTTTCGCTTTGGCGCGACGGCGCGGCCAAGGATCTTGAGGTGGTGCTTGAAGAGCAGCCGGTGCCGCCCGCCGAGATGGCATGGTGGCCCGATCTGCAACTGGAATTTTCCGCGCGCGAGATCGCGTTCGATGACCGGGTGCGACTCCAACTCGGCACCGGGGCGCGCGGCGCGATTGTCGAGAGCGCGGCGCCGGCCGGCTGGGCCGCGCTCGCCGGCCTGCGGGCAGACGATGTGATCGAAAGCGCGGGTGGGGTGGCGGTGGAGAATCTGGCCGACTTGAAGCGGGCCCGAGAACAGGTCGTCGCGAGCGGCAAAGCGTGGTGGGTGCTGTTGGTGCGCCGGCGCGGCCAGACTCTTTTTGTCGAGATCACTCTCAAACCCGTTCACGCCAAATGAAGTTCACTCCAGCCCACGCCGTCATCCCGGTCCTTGCCCTCGCCCTTGCTGCGACCCTCTTCGCCGCTCCCGCGAGCGACGCCGCGGCGGGCCGGGAGCTGATGAAGCGTTACGCCGACGCGATCGTGGGCGTGGAAATGGTCGTAACCGTTAAGATGAAATCGGGCGACCGCGAGCAGCCGCCGCGCGAGCAACGCATCGAAGTGAATGGAACCGTGATTTCGCCGAGCGGGCTGACGGTGACGAGCCTAGCGTCCGTCGATCCGCAAGCCTCGTTCGAGGCGATGCGGGCGATGCAGGGTGGCGGGCGCGGACTTGAGCTCGTGAGCACGGACTTTAAGGAAGTGAAGCTCCGGCTCGCCGACGGGAAGGAAGTCCCTGCGCGCTTCGTCCTCAAGGACGCCGATCTCGATCTGGCGTTTATGGCACCGGAGACCGATGAGCCCGGCCGCGAGTATCCGCATGTGACGCTGGCCAAATCGGCCGATGCCGTCGTGCTTGATCGCTTCTTTTTTGTTTCCCGGGCGCCCAAGACATTGCAGCGCGTGCCGCTGGTGCAGGCCGTGGATATCATGGGAATTCTGGAAAAACCGCGCCGGCTGTTTCTGCTCTCCTTTCAACAGTTGGCGGTTCCGATCTTTGACGCGACCGGCGGGGTGCTCGGAATCACGCTGCAACATTTCGCCAACGGCCGCCCGAGCGGCATCGTCGTTCTGCCCGCGGCGGACATCGCCGAGATGGCCAAGCAGGCGACGACCGCTCAGGCGACGCCGGCCAAGACCGGAAATTAACGCGCGGGCTCGGGCGCGACCTCGGCGTTGCTGAGAGCGCCGAGCAGCGTTCGGAATCGGCGCACGTCGAGCGGCTTCGTCATGTGCTCGTCCATGCCGGCGGCCAGGCATTTCTCACGGATGCCCTTCGTCATCGAGGCGGTGAGGGCGATAATCGGGGTGCGTCGGCCGGCTGCTTCCCAGGCGCGAATGCGCTGCGTGGCGATGTAGCCGTCCACCTCTGGCATCTGGAGATCCATGAGGATGGCGTCGTAGTGGTTCGCCGCGGCCAGCCGCACGGCCTCCGCACCTCCCGTGGCGAACCGGGGATCGAAACCGTGGATTTTCAGGAAGACGGCGAGTTGGAATCGGTTGGTCTCAAGATCATCGACGACGAGGATGCAGGGGGCAGCGCCGCGCAGTGCCGGGATGCTGAGAGCGGCTGGTAATTCTTCCTCGGGCAACGCGAACGGAGCGAGTGGCAGAACTAGGGAGAATTCCGAGCCCTCGCCTGGCTTGCTGGTCACGTTGATCCTGCCGCCCATCAGGCTCACGAGACGCTGGCAGATGGCGAGGCCGAGGCCCGTGCCGCCGTAGCGGCGCGTTGTGGACGTGTCGGCCTGCGTGAACATTTGAAAAAGGGCGGAGATTTTCTCCGGCAGGATGCCGATGCCGGTATCGCGGACGCGAATCGACATCCGACCATGGGGCAGGCCGCCCATCGGGGGCGCCCATTCCAAGAAAATCGTGACCGAGCCTTGCGCCGTGAACTTGATGGCGTTGTCCACGAGGTTGACCAGCACTTGGCGGAACCGCAGGGGATCGCCGGACACGAGCAACGGGCCGGCGATGTGCGCCTCGAAGCGCAGTTCGACGTTCTTCTCCGCCGCGCGCGGCCCGAGCAGGCGCAGGACGTCATGCACTGACTCAACCGGGGCGAACGGCAAACGCTCCAATTGCAGGTGGCCCTTCTCGATCTTGGTCAGATCGAGCACGTCATTGATGAGCGAGCCCAACCGGCGACCCTCGTTGATGATGGTCGTGACGAAATCGCGTTGGGCGTCATCGAGGCGCGTCTCGGCCAGTAGGTTGGCAAAGCCCGTCACAGCGTTGAGCGGAGTGCGAATCTCGTGGCTCATTACGGCCAGAAAATCGCTTTTGGCGCGGTTCGCATCGTCCGCGGCCTGCTTCGCCTCGCGGAGCTGCCGTCCGGTGTCGGCGTGCGCGCGGAGATCCGCGCGCAGGAGCGCGACCCGGACGGCGGCCACCAACAGCACGGCACCGGCGACGGCCACGCCGCCCAGCACGGCGGTGCGGGCGATCAGAATCGCCGCGAAGGAGTCGGGTGCCGGATAACCGAGGAGTAGGGTGAGCCAGTCAGCCAGGAGCGCGCCCACGCCGGCCAGAACCATGATCTTCACGCATGAACGGTGAGAAAAATCTTCGGCGGCCCCGTGCCTCCAAGCGTAGTTTCGTCCCTGGCGGCAGGCCACCAAAGCCAGCATGACCAAGCTGATTGTATCGGCGCGATAGCGCACTACGGTCTCAAGCAGTTGGAGGGTCGCGGGCATCGGGGGAGGTTCGATGTGGCGGAGAATGTCGGGTGGGCGGCACCGCGGCAAAAGGCGGCTTTACTTACTGATTACTTACAACAGACCGCACCGGGGGGTAAGTGATGCTACGCTCGAACAGACCCTTGACGCCAACTTACTGGGCTTGGCGGGCGATTTTGCGCATGGCCGGCTCCTGGCCCGTCGGGAGGGCGAGCAGATCGTAGTCCTCGAAACCGGTAATCTCGATCTGGGCAAATTCGCCCACCGGGACGGTGATGGGCAGGTAGACGCGGCCGTCGATATCCGGCGCATCCGCCTCGCCGCGGGCGACGCCGGGCTCCTCGACAAGGACGCGCAGCTCCCGGCCGACCTGAGCCGCGCTGACTTGGGCGGCGATTTCCTGCTGAAGTTTCATCACGCGATGCCAGCGGGCCTCCTTGGTTTTCTTCGGCACCTGTTCTTCCATCTTGGCCGCGCGGGTGCCTTCTTCCTGCGAGTAGCGGAAGACGCCGAGGCGCTCGAACTTCGTTTCGCGGATGAACCCGCAGAGTTCATCGACATCGGCCTCGGTCTCGCCGGGAAATCCAACAATGAAGGTCGTGCGAATCGCGATGCCCGGAATTCCCGCGCGAATGCGCGCGATCAAATCGCGAATGTAGGCGGAGGACGTCTCGCGCTGCATCAACCCCAGCATGTGATCGCTGATGTGCTGGAGCGGAATATCGATATAGCGGGCGACTTTCGGGCACTCGGCGATCGTGTGGATGAGTTCGTCGCTCCAATGGGCTGGGTGCGTGTAGAGCAGCCGAATCCAGAAATCACCCTCGATGGCGTTGAGCTGACGGAGCAGGGTGGTGAGCGCGGTGCCGCGGGAAGAATCGACGGGGGTGCGCGGACTGGGCCGCTGCTCCCAGGTGTCCATGCCGAAAAACGTCGTGTCTTGGGAAATCAGATTCAGCTCCTTGACGCCCTCGCGCACGAGCTGGCGGGCCTCGGCCACCACGCTCTCGACCGTGCGGCTCCGGTGCCGGCCGCGAATCTGCGGGATGATGCAAAACGTGCAGGGGTGGTTGCAGCCCTCGGCGATTTTGACGTAGGCAAAATGCTTCGGCGTGAGCCGAAACCGCGGGGTGTCGTAGTCCGGGATGTAGGTCGAGCGGCCCTCGATAAATACCGGGGGCGCCTCTTCCTTGCCGCGTTCCTTTGCGAAAATTTCCTGGATGATCGGCGCGACCTTCGTGACTTGGTCGAGCCCGATGAACGCATCGACTTCGTCGTGCAGTTCGGTGGAAAGATTCTTCGAGAAACGCTGCGACATGCAGCCGGCGACGATCAGCTTCTGGTGCTTGCGGCGCTTCGTCATCCCGCGCTGCTGGTGAACCTCAAGGATGTGGCCAATCGATTCTTCCTTGTAGGAATCGATGAACGAGCAGGTGTTGACGATCACGACATCGGCGGTCTCCGCATCCGGTGTGACTGTCATGCCGGCCTGGTGCAGGTGGCCGACCATGATCTCGGAATCCACGAGATTCTTGGCGCAGCCGAGGGAGATGAGACTGACTTTGATCATGCCGAAAAACGAAACGGCCCCGATTGATCGGGGCCGCGACGCGGGCGGAAGAGTTTGGGCTTGGGCGGCCGGTTACTTCTTCTTGGCCGCGAGCTTGGCCTTGGCCTTCTTGCGCTTGAGATAGGCGGCGCGGCGTTTGCGTTTGATGAGCTTGTTCAGTTGTTGACCCATGGTGTGTGTGGAGAGTGAGCGGTAGGTGTTTCATAGCGCTCCAGTCGAGTCAAGCGCCGGGGCGGGTGGTGGCGTGCCGCTGGTCTTGACCGCACCGTCGCGCCAAGGTCAGGGTGGGAAATGCTCTCCAAGCTGCTTACCTTCGCAGCCGTCGGGTGGCTCGCCGCGCCTCTGTTTGCCGCCGAGTCCGAACTCACCACGTTCAAAAAGCTGCAGCTGGAGACGCATTATTGGAGCGAGGGTGCTGCCTTCGGCGACCTGAACCGCGACGGTATCCCCGACGCGGTCTATGGCCCTTATTGGTGGGAGGGGCCGGACTTCGTCAAACGCCACGAACTTTACGCGCCGAGCAAGACGACGACCGTGAAGAACCCCGACGGCACTTTGCGCACCTTTGCCGGCTGGCATGGCGGCAAGGGCAACGCCAACGCCTATGCCAACGACAACTTCTTCGCCTTCGTCCACGACTTCGATGGCGACGGCTGGAACGATGTCCTCACTTACGGTCTGCCGCACACGCCCGCTTACCTCTACATCAATCCGGCGGGTCGCGCCGGCCACTGGGCGCGCCACGCCGTGCTCGACGAAGTGGACAACGAGTCACCCACCTTTCTAGACCTGACCGGCGACGGAAAGCCGGAGATTGTGTGCGTGAACGGCGGCAACTTCGGTTACGCCTCGCCCGACTGGAGCGACCCCGCCGCGAAATGGAGGTTCACGCCCATCTCCGCCGGCGGCACTTGGCAGCGCTACACCCATGGTCTCGGCGTCGGCGACATGAATGGTGACGGTCGCCTCGATGTGTTGTTCAAAGACGGCTGGTTTGAGCAACCCGCCTCGCTCGTTGGCCAGCCACCGTGGACGCTGCATAAATTTTTCTTCGCTCCCGGCGGCGCGCAGATGTTCGCCTACGATGTGAATGGCGACGGCCGCACCGACGTGATCACGGCGCTCGCCGCGCACGGCTACGGCTTCGCATGGTATGAGCAGCTCGCGGAGCGCCGCGCTGACGGCGAACTCGATTTCATGCCGCACATTTTCCTCAACCAAGAGCCGCGCGAGAATCGCTACGGCGTTACGTTTTCCGAAATCCACGCGGTTGAACTGGTCGATGTCGACGGTGACGGGCTGAAGGACATCGTTACCGGCAAATGCTTCTGGGCCCACGGCCCGCCCGGCACGAATATCGCCGCGCCCGACGCCGGCGCCCCGGCCGTCCTCTACTGGTTCAAACTTGTGCGCCTCCCGGCTGGTGCGGTCGACTGGGTGCCCCACCTGATCGACGACGATTCCGGCGTCGGCCGTCAGATCGGCCTCGGCGACGTCAACGGCGACGGCCGCCCGGACCTGATCATCGGGAATAAGAAAGGGACGTTCGTGTTTACGAATCAGTCGCGCCGCGTGACGCCGGCCCAATGGGCGGAGGCGCAGCCCAAGGTGCTCTATCCCGACGCCGAGAAAAATTCGCTGACGGCGCGCGACGTGATCACGCACACGCCCCGTCCGGGCGATGCGGCGAAAGCGGCCAAAAAGTCGCCCGCCGCGAAGTCCACCGCCGGTTCCGCGCCCGCGCCCAATAGCAGGTGACGCGGTCATTGGGCCGTTTTGGGGATGAGCCCTTTGGCTACGTCGCCCCGCTTCCGTTTTGCGGCACTTCCACTGCAATCACCCTCTTTTCAGAGTGGTGGCTCGGACCGGAATCGAACCAGTGACACAAGGATTTTCAGTCCTCTGCTCTACCAACTGAGCTACCGAGCCCCAAACGGAAGGGCGAACAAACGCACCCCCGGAACGTGCGTCAACGGGAAT
>JBDSGI010000645.1:0-3297 GCA_039919035.1 Opitutaceae bacterium | reverse complement strand
CAATGATGAACGCGCAAAGCGCGCGCGACTGGTTGCTCAAAGGACTCGGCGGCAACCGCAAGGCCGTCGCCAAACATTTTGTCGCGGTTTCCACGAACGCGGAAAAGGTGACGGCGTTCGGCATTGATCCGGCCAACATGTTCGAGTTCTGGGACTGGGTCGGGGGGCGTTATTCGATGGGTTCGGCAATCGGTCTCGCGACGATGATCGCCATCGGTCCGAATCATTTCCGCGCGTTGCTCGCCGGCTTTCACGAGATGGACGAACATTTTCGCACTGCGCCGTTCGAGCAAAATTTGCCGGTGCTTCTGGGGCTATTGTATGTCTGGAATAACAATTTTTTCGGGGCGCAGACGGTCGCGGTGCTCCCTTACGAACAATATCTCGAGCGGTTCCCGGCCTATCTGCAACAGTTGGCGATGGAGAGCAACGGCAAGCACGTTACGCTCGACGGGAAAGTGGTTGACTACGATACCGGCCCGATCATCTGGGGCGAAGCCGGCACTAACGGCCAGCATTCGTTTTACCAATTAATCCATCAGGGCACGCGACTTATACCGTGCGACTTCATCGCCTTCGGCCACGCACTCACGCCGTTGGGCCGGCACCATGACATCCTGCTGGCCAATGTCCTGGCGCAGGCCGAGGCGCTCGCCTTCGGCAAAACACCCAACGAGGTCCAGGCTGAGGGTGTGCCCGCCAAGCTGGTGCCGCACCGCGTGTTCAAAGGCAACCGCCCGTCGAACCTGATTCTCGCCGACCGTCTCACGCCCACGATCCTCGGCGCGTTGGTGGCGCTTTATGAACATAGTGTTTTCACCCAGGGCGTGATCTGGGACATCGATTCGTTTGACCAATGGGGGGTTGAACTGGGCAAGGCACTCGCCCAACGCATCCTCCCGGAACTTGAAAGCCGGACCGCGCGCAAGCTGGCGCATGACAGTTCAACCAACAACCTGATCCGGCGCTACCGGACAATGAAAAAGTCAAGATAAGAACCGGCATCTGCGAGCCGTCGCAAACCCCACTGTGAAATAATTCCACAAATCGGAAACGCCAAGATGAAAACAATGCAAATCGGAATGATCGGCCTGGGCCGCATGGGCTCCAATATGGTGCGGCGGCTGCTCAAAGGCGGACATCAATGCGTGGTCTTCAACCGGTCGCCGCAAAAAATAAAAGACTTGGGCAAGGAGGGAGCGGTGGGCACGTCCTCGCTCGCGGACTTCGTCCGGAAGCTGGAGCAACCGCGCGCGATCTGGATGATGGTGCCGGGTGCGGTGGTCGAGGAACTCATTGCCGATCTCCTGCCGCATCTCGCACCCGGCGACATCCTCATTGATGGAGGCAACTCCTACTACGTGGACGACATCCGACGGGCGAAGACATTAGCGGCCCAAAAAATCCACTACATTGATTGCGGGACCAGCGGTGGCGTGATGGGTCTGCAGCGAGGCTACTGCCTGATGATCGGCGGTCCGAAGGAACCGGTGCAACATCTGGCGCCGGTGTTCAAAACTCTTGCGCCGGGGGTCGGCGACACCCCGCGCACGCCGGGCCGCGAGAAGGTGAAGGGCACTGCAGAAGACGGCTATTTGCACTGCGGGCCGAGTGGCGCCGGCCATTTTGTCAAAATGGTCCACAACGGCATCGAGTATGGCCTCATGGCCGCCTATGCCGAGGGTATGAATATTCTCGCCCACGCCAATGTGGGAAAGAACCATCAGGCCGCCGACGCCGAGACGACGCCCTTGCGCAATCCCGACGAATTCCGATTCGATCTCAATCTGCGCGATATCGCCGAGGTTTGGCGGCGCGGCAGCGTGATCTCCTCGTGGCTGCTGGATTTGACCGCGTCGGCCCTGCTCAAGGATCCGAAGCTCGCGAAGTTTGAAGGCCGGGTGTCCGATTCGGGCGAGGGGCGGTGGACGATCAAAGCAGCCATTGACGAAGGCGTGCCGGTGCCGGTGCTCAGCACGGCGCTCTACTCGCGCTTCAGTTCACGCGGCGAGGCGGATTTCGCCGATAAACTGCTATCGGCGATGCGCTTTGAGTTCGGCGGGCACGAGGAAAAATCGTCCGGCGCATGACAACTCGATGGTGAAAAGACGATGAGCCCAGGCTTTTAGGTGCTGACTCATCTGGCCATGGAACCCACGGCGGGGTGGTCCAGCTCCAGCCAGCCGGCAAGGGGCCGCGCGGCCTCGGGCTGCCTGCCAACACGTTGCGCTTGCAAATCAGCCCTGAAATTCTATTCGCGCTGGGACTTAGCGTGCTCGACCCCGACGGGGGCAACCAATCCAAAATGGGCGGGTGCTGATGAAGTCCTCGATTCACTCCGATGGCAAACCAGCCACGGGTCACGACTGCAAACGGTGGAGGCACCGTTCATGACCCCGACCTTCACCTCCCGCCTGTCGGCAACGAGCACACCGCTCAAGCACGCTTGGGAGCACACCGTAGGAAGCGGTCATGCGCCGCTCGCACTCCGCGCGGATTGGCAGGAGCAGCTCCGCCGCTGCCACGATGAGCTTGGCTTTCGGTATGTGCGCTTCCACGGACTGCTCTCGGATGACATGGGCACGCTCATCGCCCACCAGGACAAACCGCTCTACTCCTTCTTCAACGCCGACAGCATCTGCGACTTCCTGTTGTCGATCGGCATGCGTCCCTTTGTCGAGCTGAGCTTCATGCCGGAGATGCTGGCTTCGGGGCCCGAAACCGTCTTTCACTATCGGGGGAATATTACGCCGCCCAAGGATTACGACGCCTGGGGCACGCTCATCCGCAAACTGGTCGGCCATTGGGTTGAACGCTACGGCATCGCCGAGGTAAGCCAGTGGTTCTTCGAAGTATGGAACGAAGCGAATCTCCCGGCATTCTGGACCGGCACACAAGAGGACTATTTCAAGCTCTACGCGCATACGGCGCAGGCGATCAAGTCCATCGACGGGTCGCTCCGCGTCGGCGGCCCGGCGACGTCCATGACCGCATGGGTCGAGGAACTGCGGGATTTCGGCGAGAACCATCGCCTGCCGATAGACTTCATCAGCACGCACATCTATCCGACCGACCCACTCGGCTTCGAGGGCGCGGACACGGAGGAGCAGCTCGCCAACAGCCCGCGCGACCTCCTGTGCGACCGGGCGCAACTCGCGTGCGAACAGGCGTGCGGACGCCCCGTCTTTTTCACCGAATGGAACATCTCCTCCAATCCACGGGACCATTACCACGACGCGCCGTTTGCGGCGGCCTACGCGGCCAGGATCGTGTTGGAGACGGACCCCTTCGTGGAGG